>JAOPVM010000470.1 GCA_025966215.1 Klenkia sp. | reverse complement strand
CATCGGCTCCCCGGCCGCCGGTGGCAGCAACGAGGCGGTCCGGCAGGCCAAGGCGCTGGCGGCGGAGAACCCCGACTGGGTGATGCTGTACCAGTACGGGAACCCGGCCAACGCCGAGGCGCACTACAGGGGCACCGGGCCGGAGATCCTGGCCGACCTGCCCTCCATCACCCACTTCGTGGCGGGTCTGGGCACCACCGGCACGCTGATGGGTGTCTCCCGGTACCTGCGGGAGCACAAGCCCGGCGTCCAGGTGATCGCCGCCGAGCCGCGGTACGGCGAGCTGGTCTACGGCCTGCGCAACATCGACGAGGGGTTCATCCCCGAGCTGTACGACGCCGACCTGCTCGACAGCCGGTTCTCCGTCGGCCCGGACGACGCCGTGCACCGCACCCGCCAGCTCGTCGAGCGCGAGGGCATCTTCGCCGGCATCTCGACCGGGGCGATCCTGCACGCCGCGCTGGGCATCGCGGACAAGGAGGTGGCGGCCGGGCGGAAGGCCGACATCTGCTTCATCGTCTGCGACGGCGGCTGGAAGTACCTGTCCACCGGCGCGTACGCCGGCACGCTGGACGAGGCCACCGCCGCCCTCGAGGGCCAGCTGTGGGCCTAGACCTGGCGCCCGACCTGCACGTGCCCGCCCGCGGGCTGCTGTTCGACAACGACGGCGTGCTGGTGGACTCGCTGGCCGCCGTCGAGGTCTCCTGGGCCCGGTGGGCCCGGGCCCACGACCTGGAGCCCGAGCACGTGGTGGGCCAGATCCACGGTCGACGGGCCGCCGACAGCGTGGCGCTGCTGCTGGCCGACGAGGACCTGCGGGCGGCCGCGGTCGAGCAGATCGAGGCCTTCGAGATCGAGGACTCCGACATCTGTCCGGCCATGCCCGGTGTCCCGGCGTTGCTGGCGATGCTGCCCGTCGGCACCTGGGCGGTGGTCACCTCGGGCACCCGGGCGCTGGCCACGGCCCGGCTGCGTGCCGCGGGCATCCCGCTGCCCGAGGTCGTGGTCACCGCCGACGACGTCGAGGTCGGCAAGCCCGACCCGGCCGGCTACCTGGCCGCCGCCCGCGCCCTGGGCGTGGACCCGGCGCAGGCACTCGTGCTGGAGGACAGCGGCAGCGGGATCGCCGCCGGCCGGGCAGCCGGCTGCCGGGTGCTCGGGATCGGGGAGGCCGCGCTGGACAGCCCCGCCGACCTCGTCGTCCGGGACCTGGCCGGGGCGCGCTGGGCCGGAGACGGCCTGCTGCTGCCCGCGGCCACCGTGCTGCGGGGCCCCGCCGCCGGTTAGCCTCACCCACGTCATGGGGAAGCCGGGGAGCAGTGCGCCGATCGGGGTGTTCGACTCCGGCGTGGGCGGGCTGACCGTCGTCCGGGCGGTGCTGGACCAGCTGCCGCACGAGGCCGTGCGGTACGTCGGGGACACCCGCAACGGCCCGTACGGCCCGCTGCCCATCGCCGAGGTCCGTCGGCACTCCCTGGCCGTGATGGACGACCTGGTCGAGGCCGGGGTCAAGATGCTGGTGGTGGCCTGCAACTCGGCCAGCGCCGCGTGCCTGCGGGACGCCCGCGAGCGCTACGACGTCCCGGTGGTCGAGGTCGTGCTCCCCGCCGTCCGCCGCGCCACCGCCGCCACCCGCACCGGGCGGGTCGGGGTGATCGGCACCCAGGCCACCGTGACGTCGGGTGCCTACGCGGACGCGTTCGCTGCCGCCCCGCAGATCACCGTGACCAGTGCCGCCTGCCCCAGTTTCGTGGACTTCGTCGAGCGGGGGGTGACCAGCGGGCGGCAGCTGCTGGGCCTGGCCCAGTCCTACCTGGACCCGCTGCTGGCCGCCGACGTCGACACCGTGGTGCTGGGCTGCACGCACTACCCACTGCTCACCGGGGTGCTGTCCCTGGTGCTCGGCGACGGGGTGACCCTGGTGTCCAGCGCGGAGGAGACGGCCAAGGACGTCTACCGGGTGCTGACCACGGCCGACCTGGTGCGCCCGGAGGACGCCGGCCTGCCGCGGCACGCCTTCCTCGCCACCGGCGATCCCGAGCCCTTCGCCCGGTTGGGCCGGCGGTTCCTCGGCCCGGAGATCGAGACGGTGAGCGCGGCGTGAGACTGACCGTGATCGGCTGCTCGGGGTCCGCGCCGGGCCCGGACTCCCCGGCGTCCTGCTACCTGGTGGAGCACGAGGGCTACCGCCTGCTGCTGGACCTGGGCAGCGGGGCGTTCGGCACCCTGCAGCAGGTGGTGTCCCCGGGCGAGGTGGACGCCGTCTTCCTCTCCCACCTGCACGCCGACCACTGCCTCGACGTCGCCCCGTTCGTCGTCTGGCACCGGTACTCCGGGCAGGCGGGACGGGACCGGGTGCCGCTCTACGCCCCGGTGGGTGCCGACCGGCGGCTGAGGCTGGCCTACGACGCCGGCGACGGACCGATCGACGACGTGTTCGAGACGTTCGCCATCGGCCCGGGGGAGTGGGAACTGGGCCCCTTCCACGTGGCCACCGCACGCACCGCGCACCCGGTGGAGTGCCACGCGGTCCGGCTGACCGCCGGCGGCCGGTCGCTGGTCTACACCGGCGACACCGGTGTCTGCGCCGCTGTCGTCGACCTCGCGCGCGGTGCCGACGTGCTGCTGGCCGAGGCTGCGTACCCCGACGTCCCCGACCTGCCGCCGGGCCTGCACCTCACCGGCCGGGAGGCCGGCGAGCACGCCCGGGACGCCGGGGTCGGCCGGTTGCTGCTCACCCACGTGCCGCCGTGGGTGGACGCCGACGACCAGCTCGCCGCCGCAGCCGCGGTGTTCCCGGCGGCCGAGCTGGTGCAGCCGCTCGGGGTGTACGAGGTCTGATGGCGGCGGCCCGGGAGGAGCGCGACGGCGTCTCGTTCTCCTCGCTGGACGACGAGGTCGGCGACGGCCTCGGTGTCACCAAGCGGGCGCTGCTGGACCACTACGACGCCTTCGCCGACCGGCTGGTCCCGTTGCTGGCCGGGCGCCCGCTGACCATGGTCCGGATCCGCTCGGGTGCGGCCGCCTTCGTCCAGCGCGACCTGCCCAAGGGCGCCCCCGACTGGGTGCGCACCGTGGCGACCTGGTCCGACCGCACCCGCCGCGAGGTGCACCAGGTGCTGGTCGAGGACCGGCGGACCCTGCTGTGGCTGGCCAACCAGCGCGCCGTCGAGCTGCACGTGCCGTTCTCCACGGTGGTCGACGGTGCCTTCGGCGAGCCGACCGGACTGGTGCTGGACCTCGACCCGCCCGAGGGGGGCGACTTCGCCGCGGTCGTCGCCGTGGCCCGGCTCGCGCGGCGCGCCCTGGCGGACTGCGGACTGGCCGCAGCGGTCAAGACCACCGGTTCCACCGGTCTGCACCTCGTCGTCCCGGTGCACGGGTCCCCGCACGAGGACGTCGCCGCGGCCACCCGGGCGCTGGCAGCCCGCACCGCGGTCCTGGACCCCGAGGTGGCGACCACGGAGTACGTCGTCGCCGATCGCGGGGGCCGGGTGTTCGTCGACTCCACCCGCTCCGGCCGAGGCACGATCGCCGTCGCCTACTCCCCGCGGGCCCGCCCGGGGCTGCCGGTCTCCGCGCCGGTCGACTGGGAGGACCTCGACCGGGCCTCCCCCCGCGGGGTGACGGTCACCGACGCGGCCGGGCGCATCGCCGGCGATCCGTGGGGGGATGCGCTCCCGGAGCCGCAGTCGCTGCCGGCCGAACTGGTCGCCGAGGGCCACGCGATCCCGGTGGCCCGGGTCGCCGCGATGCACGAGGGCAAGCGCCGCAGGAAGGCCGCCCGCGACGCCGGGTGACAGCTCAGGCGGCGACCAGGCATCGATCAGGCACCGATCAGGCATCGATCAGGCATCGACCTCGCGGGAGTCCTCGGACCACACGGTGTGGAACGAGCCGTCCTTGTCCACCCGCTTGTAGGTGTGCGAGCCGAAGCGGTCGCGCAGGCCCTGGATGAGCGCGGCGGGGGAGCGCTCGGCGCGCAGCCCGTCGTAGTAGGACAGGGCGCTGGCGAATCCGGGGGCGGGGACCCCGTGCCGGGCGGCGCCGGCCACGACCTGCCGCCAGCCCTCCTGGGCCTCGGCGACGGCATCCCGGAAGTACTCGTTGGTCAGCAGGGTGGTGAGGTCGGGCTCGTCCCGGAAGACCTGGCGCACCCGGTCCAGGAAGGCGGCCCGGATGATGCAGCCGTCCCGCCAGATCGCGGCGAGGGCACCGCGGTCGACGTCCCAGCCGTTCTCCTCCGCGCCCTTGGCGATCATGTCGAAGCCCTGCGAGTAGGCGACCACCTTGGCGGCGTACAGGGCCTGCCGGACGCTCTCGACGAAGGCGTCCCGGTCCTCGACGTGGTCGTCCCAGTCCTTGCCCGGGCCGGGCAGCACCTCCTGGGCGGCGGCGCGCTGGTCGACGTGGCCGGAGAGCGCTCGGGCGAAGACCGCCTCGGCGATCCCGGACACCGGGGTGCCCAGGTCGAGCGCGGACTGCACGGTCCAGCGGCCGGTGCCCTTCTGCTCGGCCTCGTCGAGCACCACGTCGACGAAGGGCTTCCCGGTGTCGGCGTCGGTGTGCCGGAGCACCTCGGCGGTGATCTCGATCAGGTAGGACTGCAGGTCGCCCTCGTTCCAGGTGGCGAACACGTCCCCGATCTCGGCCGGCGTCAGGCCCAGGCCCTGCCGGAGCAGGTCGTAGGCCTCGGCGATGAGCTGCATGTCCGCGTACTCGATGCCGTTGTGCACCATCTTCACGAAGTGCCCGGCGCCATCGGTGCCGACGTGGGTGCAGCAGGGCTCACCGTCGACGTGCGCCGAGATGTCCTCCAGCAGCGGGCCGATGATCGCGTAGGCCTCGTCGGAGCCGCCGGGCATGATGCTCGGGCCGTTGAGCGCGCCCTGCTCGCCACCGCTGATCCCGGCGCCGACGAAGTGCAGACCGCGGGCCACCAGGTCCTCGGTCCGGCGGATGGTGTCGGTGTAGCGGGCGTTCCCGCCGTCCACCAGCACGTCGCCCTCGTCCAGCAGGGGGGCGAACTCCTCGATCACCGCGTCGGTCGGCGCGCCGGCGGCGACCATGACGATCACCTTGCGCGGGCGCTCGAGGGCGTCGACCAGCTCCTGCGGGGACGAGACCGGTAGGAAGTCGCCTTCGTCGCCGTGCGCGCTGATCAGCGCGTCGGTCTTGGCCTGGGTGCGGTTGTGCACCACCACGTGGTGTCCGTGCCGGGCCAGGTTGCGGGCCAGGCTGGCACCCATGACGGCGAGTCCGGTGACACCGATCTGTTCACTCATGAGATCGGTCGTGCCCCACCGATCGGGTGGCTACACCAGGGTCAGCTGAGACCCAGGTCGCGGCGGAGCTTGGCGACGTGGCCGGTGGCCTTGACGTTGTAACCGGCCCGCTCGACCTTCCCGTCGGCGTCGATGACGAACGTCGACCGGATCACCCCGACGACCTCCTTGCCGTACAGCTTCTTCGGCCCGTAGGCGCCGTAGGACTGCAGCACGGCCTTGTCCGGGTCGGACACCAGCGTGATCGACAACGACTCCTGCTCCCGGAAGCGCGCCAGCTTCTCCGGTGCGTCGGGGGAGATGCCGATGATGTCCAGCCCGGCCTCGGCGAACTCACCGGCCGCGGCGGTGAAGTCCACGGCCTGGGTGGTGCAGCCGGGGGTGAGCGCCGCCGGGTAGCAGTAGACGACGACCCGACGGCCGCGGTGGTCGGCCAGGGACACCGGGTGGCCGTCGGCGTCCGGCAGGGTGAAGTCGGGGGCCAGGTCGCCGGGGGAGAGCCGGGTCGGGGTGGCGGTGTCGCTGGGGGTGTCGCTGTGGGTCACGGGTGCATCGTGGCAGACCCCGCCGACGGGGCGTGCAGCTCAGCCGGGCAGGAAGCTGAACCGCACGTGCCGGGTCGGGTTGTCCCCGTTGGTGTCCACGAAGCAGACCCGCTGCCAGGTGCCCAGCGCCATCCGGCCCTCGAGCACCGGGACGGTCGCGTGCGGGGGGACGAACGCCGGCAGCACGTGGTCCCGGCCGTGCCCGGGGGAGCCGTGCCGGTGCCGCCAGCGACCGTCGGTGGGCAGGAGCACGTCGAGCTGGGCGAGGAGGTCGTCGTCGCTGCCGGCGCCGGTCTCGATGATCGCGATGCCGGCGGTGGCGTGCGGGACGAAGACCTGCAGCAGGCCGTCGCCCTCGCCGCGGACGAAGGCCGCGCACTCCTCGGTCAGGTCGACGACGCTGGGGACTCCACCGGTGCGCACCTGGCGCAGTTCCGAACGCATGCGGGGATCGTCCCCGACCTCCCGGGCTACAGCGCGGTCAGGAGCTGGACCAGGCCCGCGAGGAGACCGACCGTGCCGACGCCGAGCATCACCGCCTGGGGCAGGAAGGCCGTGAAGACCGACGCGATGCCGGCGAAGAACAGCGACAGCGCCAGCAGCACGGTGGCGACGTCGAACTGCCCGCCCTGCTCGTCGGCGGCGCGGGCCGCGGCGAAGGTGGCCTCGGACTGCTCGGTGAGGTCGTTGCCCTGGGCGTACTCGGGCAACGCGTACGGGGACCCGGCCTCCTCGTCGAAGGGGTCGGTCACCTCGTCGCCGGTCTGGTCGTACCAGTCGATCGTGGTCTGCAGGTTCTCGCTCATGAACTGGTCGCGGAACACGTCGGCGGTCTCGGTGTCGCCGGTGACCAGGTAGCCGGCGTACGTGAGGAACAGCCCGCGGTCGTAGTTGAACTGGCCGTTCGCGTCCCCGTAGACGTCGGCGGCCTGGCTGGTGAGGTTGTTGGCCTCGCTGTAGCCGGCGATGGCGTCCCCGCCGAGCTTGCCGCTCTCGTAGGCGGCGAACGCGGTGGCGGTGGCGGCCAGACCCAGGACCATGGCGGCGCCGAGCTCGAGGAAGCGGTGTCGTCTGTCCTCCCGGGTCTCCTCGGCGGGGGCGGGGGTCACGTCGTCGGCGGGGGCGGCGTGCTGGGACATCGCGGGTGGGCCTCGTTCTCGTCGGTGTGCTCGGGTGCGTGCACCGGGGTCCCGGCGCGGTCGCCGCGGACCGTAACCGTCGACGGGCGTCCCGAGGACGCATCACGTCGCGGTGGCGGGTCACGGACCGGCCACGATGCCGACGGCGAGGACGCTCGTGCCCCACCCCACTACCCTCGTCCCACATGACCCGCCCCGTTGAGCCCCAGTCCACCCCCCGCGCCGACGGCCGCTCCGCCGACGAGCTGCGGCCGGTGACCCTCACGCGCAACTGGCTCGACCACGCCGAGGGCTCGGTGCTGGTGGAGTTCGGCCGCACCCGGGTGCTGTGCGCGGCCAGCGTCACCGAGGGCGTCCCCCGCTGGCGGCGCGGCTCCGGGCTGGGCTGGGTGACCGCCGAGTACTCGATGCTGCCGCGGGCCACCCACACCCGCAGCGACCGGGAGTCGGTCAAGGGCAAGATCGGCGGCCGCACGCACGAGATCAGCCGGCTGATCGGCCGCTCGCTGCGCGCCTCCATCGACCTGTCCGCGCTGGGGGAGAACTCCATCGCGCTGGACTGCGACGTGCTGCAGGCCGACGGCGGCACCCGGACCGCGGCCATCACCGGCGCCTACGTGGCCCTGGCCGACGCCGTGGCGCACCTGGGTGAGCGGAAGAAGCTGGCCAAGAAGCAGCCGCTGGTGCAGTCGGTGGCCGCGGTCAGCGTGGGCGTCATCGACGGGCAGCCCCGGCTGGACCTGGCCTACGAGGAGGACGTGCGGGCCGGCACCGACATGAACGTCGTCTGCACCGGCGACGGCGGCTTCGTCGAGGTGCAGGGCACCGCCGAGGGCGCGGTGTTCGACCGCGCGACCCTGGACCAGCTGCTGGACCTCGCCGTCGCCGGGTGCGCGGACCTCACCCGCCTGCAGGCCGAGGCGCTGGCCCGGTGACGCAGCTCCTGCTGGCCACCCGCAACGCCGGCAAGCTCGTGGAGCTGCAGCGGCTGCTGACCGCCGCGGTGCCCGGTGTCGAGGTGCTGGGCCTGCGGGACGTCGAGGAGTACCCGGAGGCGCCCGAGACCGGGGCGACCTTCGCCGAGAACGCGCTGCTCAAGGCGCGCGAGGCGGTGCGGCACACCGGGCTGCCCGCGGTGGCCGACGACTCCGGGATCACCGTGGACGCGCTCAACGGGATGCCCGGCGTGCTCTCGGCGCGCTGGTCGGGCCGGCACGGGGACGACCCGGCCAACACCGCGCTGCTGCTCGGTCAGCTCGCCGACGTGCCCGACGAGCGCCGGGGCGCGGCGTTCGTCTGTGCCGCCGCGGTGGTCACCCCGGGCGGTGTGGAGCGGGTGCTGGAGCGGGAGTGGCGCGGGGTCGTGCTGCGCGAGGGGCGCGGCAGCAACGGCTTCGGTTACGACCCGGTGTTCGTCCCGGCCGGTGGCGACCGCAGCTCCGCCGAGCTCACCCCCGACGAGAAGGACGCCGCCAGCCACCGCGGCCAGGCCTTCGCCGCCCTGGTGCCGGTGCTCGCAGAGCTGCTCGGCCAGTAGGACCAGCCGCGGGAGGCCGCACCGGCGCACCCCGGATCCGACCCGAGGCACGCGGTCCTGCCACCAGCACCCGCTACGCGCGGTGCTGGGTCCAGGTGATGAACGCCAGTGCACCGGTGACGAAGACCGGCGGGAAGGCCAGCACCAGGAAGGCCGCCACCACCCGGTCGGTCCGCCACAGCACCCGCAGCCGGGACGGCAGCCCCCGGCCCGGTGTCCGGTCGCCGGTGGTCGGCTCCAGCGGCGCCCCGGTCGATCGCGCGGCCTGCCAGGCCTCGACCCGGGCCCACCCGGGGGCGACCCCGCAGACCAGCGCGACGACGGCGAGGACCAGCAGCGTCGTGAGCAGGTGAGCAGGCTCGAGCACCACCAGCCCGGCGGCCCCGGCGCCGGCGGCGAACCCGGCGATGGTGATGGCGCCGAGGCTGAACACCAGCCCGAAGACGAGCACGAGGGTGGCGCACACCCCGACCAGGGCCAGGTGCAGGTCGGTGGTGGTCAGCAGCGCGGCCACCAGCTCGACGGCCACCAGCGCCAGCGCCACCAGCAACACCGCGGTCATCGGGATCCGGATCGGGTGCCGGGGTGCGGTCGGCGCGCTGGTGGCGACGGTGGTGGTCACGGCTGCCCCAGCCACTCGATCAGTCCGGTCGGCGGCTCGGGCCGACGGTGCCGGCAGCCGTGTCGGGCGACGCGCCGGACGGCGCCCGCGGGCACCGGAGGCAGGGCCGGCTGCGGGTTCGTCGACGGCGGCACCGGCACCGGTGGGGTGGCCAGCGGGTGCACGTGCTCGGGCTCGGGGGTGCGCGGCGTGACCGGGGGCAGCGGACCCGACCGCCGAACCGGATCGGGGTCACCCGGCGGC
>JAOPVM010000432.1 GCA_025966215.1 Klenkia sp. | reverse complement strand
GGAGCGGTCGGCCTGGCCGCGGCTGGTCTCCAGCAGCAGCAGCCCGTCGGCGGCCAGCCAGTCGACCGCCCCCGCGGCGACCCGGCGGTGCAGGTCCAGGCCGTCGTCCCCGCCGTCCAGGGCGACGAGCGGTTCGTGGTCGCGGGCCTCGGGCGGCATGTCCGCGACGGCCGCCGTCGGCACGTAGGGGGCGTTGACGCACAGCAGGTCGACCCGGCCGCGCAGGTCGGCGGGCAGCGCGGCGTACAGGTCGCCGGCCACCACCCGCCCGCCCAGGGGCTCGAGGTTGCGACGGGCGCAGGCGACGGCGGCCGGCTCGACGTCGGCGGCGACCAGCTCCACCCCGCCCAGCGCCCGGTGCACGGCGGCCCCGACCGCCCCGGTGCCGCAGCACAGGTCCACCACGACGGAGCCACCGTGCGCGACGGCCAGCTCCACCAGCAGCTCGGTGCGCCGGCGCGGGGTGAAGACGCCGGGGTCGACCGCCACCCGCTGCCCGGCGAACTCCGCCCAGCCGAGCAGGTGCTCCAGCGGCTCCCCCGCCACCCGGCGGGCCACCAGCGCCTCCAGCGCGGGGCCCTGGGCGGTGGCGAGCAGCAGCGCGGCCTCCTCCTCGGCGAACACGCAGCCGGCCGCCCGCAGTCGGGTCTCGGTGTGCGCACGTGGGTCGAGGATCACCGCGCCAGTGTCCGCCGGGCCGTTTCCGCCTCCCCCGCCCCGGACAGGACCCACCGGTGACGCGCTGCCTGGTGACCGGTTCGACGGGCTACATCGGTTCCCGGTTGGTGGTGCAGCTGGTCCGGGCCGGGCACGAGGCCGTCGCGTCGGCCCGCGACGTCGCCAAGCTGGCCGCCTTCGACTGGCCCGACGACGTCCCCGCCGTGGAGCTCGACGTCTCCGACCCGGCCTCCTGCGACCGGGCGTTCGCCGCGGCCGGCCCGGTCGAGGTCGCCTACTTCCTCGTGCACTCGATCGGTGAGGGCGACTTCGCCGAGCAGGACCTGGAGAGCGCCCGGCAGTTCGCGGCCGCCGCACACCGCGCCGGGGTGCGCCGGCTGGTCTACCTGGGCGGGTTCGTACCGCAGCAGGAGGAGCTGTCCGAGCACCTGGAGAGCCGGGCCGACGTCGGCGACGCCCTCGGCGAGGCCGGTGTGGAGCTGGTCTGGCTGCGGGCGGCGATCGTGCTCGGTGGCGGGTCGACGTCCTACGAGCTGGTGCGGCACATCGCCGACCGGGTGCCGGTGGTGCCGCTGCCGAGCTGGATGCGACACCCGGTGTCCCCGGTCGCGGTCTCCGACGTGCTGCGCCACCTGGTCGCGGCCGCCGACCGCGGCGGCCTCCCCGCCGGCGCCTACGACGTGTCCAACGGGGAGGACCCCTCCTACGCCGACCTGATCAAGGCCTACGCGGCGGACGCCGGTCTGCGCCGGCTGTGGGTGCCGATGCCGCCGGTCCCGGCGCGGCTGGTCGCGGCGATCGCGTCCCGGCTCACCCCGCTGCCGCACGAGCTCGCCGCCGACCTGATCATGAGCCTGCCCAACAGCATGGCCTCGCAGGACCACCGGATCGCCGAGTTCGTACCCGATCCCCCGGGCGGGCCCGTCTCGGTCCGGGACGCCCTGCACCGGGCCCGCACCGGTGGCACGGCCGTCGGCGTCTGGGCCTCGACCGACCCGCTGCACCGCGCGGACACCGACCCCGACTGGTCGGCCTGATCCCCGACCACCGTCGGGCACACTGGGCCGGGTGACTCTCGGCAGGAAGCTCGGCGCGGGCGCCGTGGTGCTGGCGCTGGCAGGTTTCGTGGCCTTCGCGGCCACCTTCACCCCGGTGAACGAACGGCGCACCGGCACCGCCCAGGGCCCCCAGCTGACCGGGTCGCTGGTCGGCGCCGGTTCCAGCGCCCAGCAGGCCGCCATGCAGGGCTGGACGGCGGGGTTCTCCGCCCTGCAGCCCGGCGTCTCGGTCGACTACGACCCGGTGGGTTCCGGTGGCGGGCGCGAGCAGTTCCTGGCCGGGGGCATCGTCTTCGCCGGCTCCGACGCCGCCCTGGACGACGCCGAACTGGCCCAGGCCACCGAGCGGTGCGGCCCGGCCGGGGTGTTCGAGCTGCCCGACTACATCGCCCCGATCGCGGTCGTGCACAGCCTGGACGTCCCGGACCTGCAGCTGGCGCCGACCACGCTGGCCGGGCTGTTCTCCGGTGCGATCACCCGGTGGGACGACCCCGCGGTGGCCGCGGACAACCCGGGCGTGGCCCTGCCCGACCTGGCCGTCGCCGCGGTGCACCGCAGCGACGACTCGGGGACGACGGAGAACTTCACCGACTACCTGGTGGCCGCCGCCGGCGACGCCTGGCCGGCCGAGGCCTCCGGTGAGTGGCCGCTGAGCGGCGGGGAGGCCGCCCAGGGCAACTCCGGGGTGGTCGCCGCCGTGCGCGGGGGCGTCGGCACCGTGGGGTACGCCGACCTCAGCCAGGCCGGCGACCTGGGCGTGGCCTCGATCGGGGTGGGCGAGACCTTCGTGGTCCCGTCGGCGGAGACCGCCGCGGCCGTGGTCGAGGAGTCCGAGCTGCTGCCCGGGCGCGGCGAGCACGACCGCGCGATCGAGCTGGCCCGCAACACCACGACCGGCGACCAGTACCCGATCGTGCTGGTCAGCTACCACGTCGGCTGCCTGGCGTACGACGACGCGGAGACCGTCGAGCTGCTGAAGGCCTTCCTCTCCTACGTGGTCAGCGAGGAGGGCCAGGACGCCGCCGCCGAGGTCGCCGGGTCCGCGCCGATCTCCGACGCGCTCCGCGACGAGGCCCTCGCCGCGATCGAGGCCATCCACGCGACGCCGTGACGTGACGCGCTGCCGGTGACCGGGTTCACTGGCGGCGTGCGGGGGTCCGAGCGGGTGGTCGCCGGGCAGTGGCGTGCCCTGCTCCCCACCGCCTACCTGCTCACCGGCTCCGATCCCGAGGCCCACGACCTGCTGCTGCGCGGGTTGGCCGCCGTGCGGGACGGCGACGACCGGGACGCCGCGCTGCGCGGGTTGGTCCGGGCCCACCTGCGACGCCGGTTCCGTGGATCGGGCGCCGTCGTCGGCACCCCGGCCCCGCCGTTCTGGGTCTCCCCCGCGGACGCCGCGTCCGCCGCCGGGCTGGCCCTCGCTCTCGACCGGCTCACCCCGGCCCAGCGGGCCGCGGTGGTGCTGCGCTTCCACGAGGGGCTGACCGACACCACCGCCCTGGTGCCCGGCACCGACCCGGTCGCCGCCGCGGGCCTGCTG
>JAOPVM010000426.1 GCA_025966215.1 Klenkia sp. | reverse complement strand
CGGGCCGCCGGCACCGTGCTGCTGGGCAAGACCAACATGGACGAGTTCGCGATGGGCTCCTCCACGGAGAACTCCGCGTACGGCCCGACCCGCAACCCGTGGGACCACGACCGCATCCCCGGCGGGTCCTCCGGCGGGTCCTCGGGCGCGGTGGCCGGGCACCTGGCGCCGTGGGCGATCGGCACCGACACCGGCGGCTCGATCCGCCAGCCCGCCGCCGTCACCGGCCTGGTGGGACACAAGCCCACCTACGGCTCGGTGTCCCGCTACGGCCTCATCGCCTTCTCCTCCAGCCTCGACCAGGCCGGCCCGATGGCGCGCACCGTCGCCGACGCCGCCCTCATGCACGAGGTGGTCGGCGGGCACGACCCCCGGGACTCCACCAGCATCGCCGCCCCGGCCGCTCCGTTCGTCGAGGCCGCCCGGCAGGGTGCCACCGGCGACCTGACCGGGGTGACCGTCGGCGTGGTCCGGGAGCTCGGCGGCGAGGGTCACACGGACGGTTACGAGCCCGGCGTGCTGGCTGCCTTCTCCGCCGGGGTCGACCAGCTGCGCGCCCTGGGCGCGGAGGTCCGGGAGGTGTCCTGCCCCAGCTTCGACCTGGCGCTGGCCGCCTACTACCTGATCGCGCCCAGCGAGGCCTCGTCCAACCTGTCCCGCTTCGACGGCGTCCGGTTCGGCCTGCGGGTCGGCGACGACGGCAGCCGCGACCTCGACGAGGTCATGGCACTGACCCGCGAGCAGGGGTTCGGCCCCGAGGTCAAGCGCCGGATCATCCTGGGCACCTACGCCCTGAGCTCGGGCTACTACGAGGCCTACTACGGCCAGGCGCAGAAGGTCCGCACGCTCATCAGCCGGGACTTCGCCAGCGCCTTCGAGGGCGTGGACGTGCTGGTCAGCCCCACCTCGCCGATGGTCGCGTTCCCGCTCGGTGCCCGGGTCGACGACCCGCTGTCGATGTACGCCGCCGACCTCTGCACCCTGCCCGCGAGCCTCGCGGGCACCCCGGCCATCTCGGTGCCCTGCGGCCTGAGCGAGGGCCTGCCCGTCGGGTTCCAGGTCATGGCACCGGCCCTCGCCGACGACCGCTGCTACCGGGTCGCCGCAGCGCTCGAGGCCGCCGGGAACGCCGCCCGCGGGGGCACGTTCCTCAGCCAGCAGCGCCCGCACCCGGTCACCACCCAGGAGGTCGCACCGTGAACCGTCCCTTGATGCTCGCCTTCTTCCTCGCCGACCTGGTCGCCATCGCCGGCGTCCTGCTGTGGGTGTTCACCGGCCGCCCGGTCTTCGCCGTCTTCGTCGCCCTCGGCGTGGTGACCGCGGTCGGCGCGGTCCTGACGGCCCGGTCGATCAGCAAGCAGAACGCCGGCCAGACCGGGATCGGTGGCACGTCGTGAGCACCGACCGCCTGCTGGAGTTCGACGACGTCCTGACCCGGTACGAGCCGGTCATCGGCCTGGAGACCCACGTCGAGCTGGGCACCGCGTCGAAGATGTTCTGCGGCTGCGCGACCACCTTCGGCGCCGAGCCCAACACCCAGACCTGTCCGGTCTGCCTGGGCCTGCCCGGCTCGCTGCCGGTGGCCAACGCCGCGGCGATCGAGGCGACCATCAAGATCGGGTTGGCCCTGGGCTGCCGGATCGCGACCTGGTGCCGCTTCGCCCGGAAGAACTACTTCTACCCCGACATCCCCAAGGGCTTCCAGACCAGCCAGTACGACGAGCCGCTCTGCACGGCCGGTCACCTGGACGTCGAGGTCGACGGCGAGACTTACCGGGTGGAGATCGAGCGGGTGCACCTCGAGGAGGACACCGGCAAGAACCTGCACGTCGGTGGCGCCACCGGGCGCATCCACGGCGCCGACCACTCGCTGGTCGACTACAACCGGGCCGGCATCCCGCTGGTGGAGATCGTCACCCGGCCCGTCCCCGGCGCCGGCGCCAAGGCCCCCGAGGTGGCCCGCGCCTACGTCACCGAGCTGCGCGAGATCGTCCAGGCGCTCGGTGTCTCCGACGTGCGCATGGAGCAGGGCAGCCTGCGCTGCGACGTCAACATCTCCCTGGCCCCGACCGGCAGCCTCGAGTGGGGCACCCGCACCGAGACCAAGAACGTGAACTCGCTGCGCTCGGTCGAGCGGTCGGTGCGCTTCGAGATGCGCCGGCAGGGCGCCGTGCTCGACGACGGCGGTCGCATCGTCCAGGAGACCCGGCACTTCCACGAGGACACCGGCTCGACGTCCTCGGGTCGCAGCAAGGAGGAGGCCACCGACTACCGGTACTTCCCCGAGCCCGACCTGGTGCCCATGGTCCCCGACGCCGCCTGGGTCGAGGAGCTGACGGCCGGCCTGCCCGAGCTCCCCGCCGCCCGTCGGGTGCGGCTGCGCGAGGAGTGGGGCCTGTCCGACACCGAGATGGCCTGGCTGCTCAACGCCAACGCCCTGGGCCTGGTGGCCGACACCGTCGCCGCCGGCGCACCCCCCGCCGACGCCCGCAAGTGGTGGCTGGGCGAGCTCTCCCGCCGGGCCAAGGACGCCGGCGTCGAGCTCACCGAGCTCGCCGTCACGCCCGAGCAGGTCGCCGAACTGGTGGCCCTGGTCGGCGAGGGCACGGTCAACGACCAGCTGGCCCGCCAGGTGCTCGACGGCGTGCTCGCCGGTGAGGGCTCCCCGCGTCAGGTGGTCGACGGCCGCGGGCTGGCCGTCATGGGCGACTCCGACGAGCTCGGTGCCGCCGTGGACGCCGCGATCGCCGGTGCCCCGGACGTGGTCGAGAAGGTCAAGGGCGGCAAGACCGCGGCGCTGGGCGCCCTGGTCGGCGCGGTCATGAAGGAGACCCGGGGCAAGGCCGACGCGGCCACCGTGCGTCGGATGCTCGAGGAGCGCGTGCTCGGGTGATCACGCTGCGGCCGCGGGCGCGCGGGGCCCGCGCGCGGCCGCCG
>JAOPVM010000416.1 GCA_025966215.1 Klenkia sp. | reverse complement strand
GTCCGGCGAGGGTCCGCCGTCGGGCCCGAGGCCGCCGCCGGTGCTGCCGTCACCGGTGGACGGCGCGCTGACGGCGTTGCCGCCCTCGGCCCGGCGACGGACCAGGCGCCGGGCGATCTCGTTGGCCACGACGACGGCGAGCACGATCGTGCCCTGGATGATCGTGACCACCGAGGCGGGGATGTCGGCGAACTGCAGCGGGATGGCCGCACGGTCCAGGAAGCCGAAGAGCAGGGCGCCGAAGGCGATGCCGATCGGGTTGTTGCGGCCCAGCAGGGCGACCGCGATGCCCAGGAAGCCCAGCCCGGCGGTGAACTCGGTGCCGTAGCTGTGCGTGGAGCCCAGCAGATCGGGCAACCCGATCAGCCCGGCGACGGCGCCGGAGATGAGCATCGTCTTCACCACCATGCTGCGGGCGTCGACGCCGCTGGCGCTGGCCGCCGAGGGCGACAGGCCGCTGGCCCGCAGGTCGAAGCCGAAGCGGGTGCGCTTGATCAGCACCGAGATGACGATGCCGGCCAGGCCCGCGACCACCAGGAAGCCGAAGAGCTCGGTGCGCGGCTGGGCGAGCCCCAGCACGGTGAACAGCCCGTTCAGGTCGGGGAACCACGCGGACTCGGGGAGCTCCCGGGTGGTGATGATCGAGGCGCCCTCGCCGCTGCCACGCAGCGGGCCGGTGAGCAGCGTCGACGCCAGCCCGGCGGCGATGAAGTTCAGCATGATCGAGCTGATCACCTCGCTGACGCCGCGGGTGACCTTGAGGACGCCGACGATGCCGGCCCAGATCGCCCCGACCACCATCGCCACGACGATGACGAACAGCAGGTGCAGCGGGCCCGGCAGTGCCACGGCCGCACCGGCACCCGCGGCGACGATCGTGGCCAGCCGGTACTGGCCCTCGACGCCGATGTTGAACAGGCCCATCCGGAAGGCGACGGAGACCGCCAGCCCGGCCAGGAACAGCGGCACCGCCCGGTTGAGCACGGTGACGATCGCCTGGGTCTGCTGGCTGGGGGTGTCCCCGAAGTCGACCATGACCCGGACGGCGGTCAGCGGGTCCTGGCCGATCACCAGGATGACGAGCGCGGAGATGACCAGCGCGACCCCGATCGCCAGCGCCGGGGCCAGCAGCGAGGTGCCGAACGCGCGCACCCGGTTCACGCCGGGCTCCCGGCGGACTGCACGGCCCCGGTCATGTGGCCACCGAGCTCCTCGGGGGTCAGTGCCGAGGGGTCCAGGGTGGCGACCAGCCGGCCGCGGAGCATCACGTGGAGCGTGTCCGACAGTCCGATCAACTCGTCCAGGTCGGCCGAGATCAGCACGATCCCCATCCCCTCCGCGCGGGCGTCCTTGAGCAGCTCCCAGATGACCGACTGCGCGCCGACGTCGACGCCGCGGGTCGGGTGGGCCGCGATGAGCAGCCGCGGTGCGGCGCTCATCTCGCGGCCGACGATCAGCTTCTGCTGGTTCCCACCGCTCAGCGCGACGGCCAGCGTGTCCGGGCCGGGGGCGCGGACGTCGTACTCGCTCATGATCCGGGCGGTGTCGGCGCGGGCGCCGCGGCGGTCGATGAAGGGGCCCTTCACCGACGGCGGACGGGTCTGGTGGCCCAGCACCCGGTTCTCCCACAGCGGGGCGTCCAGCAGCATCCCCTGGCGGTGCCGGTCCTCCGGGATGAACCCGATGCCGCCCTCGCGGCGGGCCCGGGTGCTCCACCGGGTGATGTCGTCGGTGCCCAGGTCGATCGTGCCGGCGGCGAGCGGGCGCAGGCCCATGATCGCGTCGACGAGCTCGGCCTGGCCGTTGCCCTCGACCCCGGCGATGCCGACGACCTCCCCCTCGCGCACCCGCAGGGTCACGTCGTCCACCGCCGGCCGCCCGCCCGGGGTCGCCACGGTGACCCCGCTCATCAGCAGCACCGAGGCCTCGCGGACGGTGGAGGTGCGCGTCTGCGGGGTGGGCAGCTGGGCGCCGACCATCATCTCGGCCAGCTGCTTGGCCGACGTCGTCGCCGGGTCTGCGGTGCCCACGGTCGTGCCGCGCCGGATGACGGTGATCGAGTCGGCGACCTTGCGCACCTCGTCGAGCTTGTGGGAGATGAAGATGACGGTGAGGCCCTCGCGCTTGAGCTCGGCGAGGTTGCCGAACAGCTCGTCGACCTCCTGGGGCACCAGCACGGCCGTGGGCTCGTCCAGGATCAGCGTGGTGGCGCCGCGGTAGAGCACCTTGGCGATCTCCACCCGCTGCCGGTCGCCGACCCCGAGGTCCTCGACCAGGGAGTCGGGGTCCAGGCCCAGCGCGTAGGAGTCGGAGATCTCGGTGATCCGGCGGCGGGCCTTCTCCCCGATGCCGTGCGACTTCTCCGCACCCAGGACGACGTTCTCCAGGACGGTCAGGTTGTCGGCGAGCATGAAGTGCTGGTGGACCATGCCGACGCCGGCGGCGATCGCGTCCGAGGGGCTCTTGAAGACCACCTCGCGGCCGTCGAGGAGGATCTGGCCCTCGTCGGGGCGGTGCATGCCGTACAGGGTCTTCATAAGCGTCGACTTGCCGGCGCCGTTCTCCCCCACGATCGCGTGCACCTCGCCGCGGGCGACCCGCAGCTCGATGTCCCGGTTCGCCACGACCCCGGGGAAGCGCTTGGTGATCCCGCGCAGCTCCACCGCCAGCGGTGCTGACTCCGTCACTGGGTGCCTCTCTCGACGTCTCGACCTGCCTGGGTGGGCCGCACGATCTGCGGCGGCCGGGGCTCGCACCCCGGGGTCGTCCCGACGGGGGGACGGTACACAGCAGAAACGACGGGCCCGGGCGTGTGCCGCCCGGGCCCGTCGTCGTCCTGCCGTGCTGCTGCGCTGCCGGTCAGCAGGGCATCAGGGGGTCGTCGGGACCTCGATCTCGCCGTCGACGATCTGCTGCTGGTACTCCGAGATGACGTCGGCGATGTCGTCGATCTGACCACCGGAGGTGGACAGGCCCACGCCCTCGGTCGACAGGTCGTTGACGATGTCGGAGCCGCCCTCGACGTTGCCCTCGCTGTAGTCGGTGATGAACGCCTCGACGGCGTTGTCGACCCGCTTGAGCATCGAGGTCATGATCACGGCCTGCAGGGCCGGGTCGCCGACGGTCTCGTACTGGTCGGAGTCCACGCCGATCGCGCGGTTGCCCGAGGCCGCAGCGGCCTCGAAGACGCCCTGACCGGAACCACCGGCGGCGTGGAAGACGATGTCCGCCCCGCCGTCGAACTGGCCCTGGGCCACGATCTGGCCACGGGCCGGGTCGCTGAACCCGGAGAAGTCACCGGCCGGGGAGATGTACTGGACCTGGACGGTGATGTCCGGGTTCACGGCCTGCGCACCCGCGGTGTAGCCGGCCTCGAACTTCTCGATCAGCGGCGACTGGACGCCACCGACGAAGCCGATGTTGCCGGTCTCGGACTTGGTGGCGGCGGCGACGCCGGCCAGGAACGAGCCCTGCTCCTCGGCGAAGAGCAGCCCGGTCATGTTGTCGCCCTTGCTGCTGCCGTCGAAGAGGGTGTTGGACCCGTCGACCTGGGCGAACGTGGTGTCCGGGTAGTCGGCGGCGACGTCGGCGATGACCTCGTCGTAGTTGAAGCCGACGGCGATGACCGGGTCGTAGCCGGCCTCGGCCAGCTGGGCCAGGCCCTCGGCCCGGTCGGAACCGTCGTCGTTCGGGCTGAACTCCTCGACCTCGCCACCGAGGGCCTCGGCCGCGGCCGAGGCGCCGGCGTACGCCGAGTCGTTGAACGAGCGGTCGCCACGGCCGCCGGTGTCGTAGGCCAGGCCGATCTGCAGGTCGCCCGAGGCGGCACTGCCGCCGCCGGCGCTGCCGCCACCGGTCTCCTCGTCACTGGCACAGGCCGCCAGGGCCAAGCTGCCGGCCAGCAGCAGCGCTGCGGCCTTCATCCCACGCGCACGGCGCACGAAGGGTCTCCTCTCGTATGGGGCCCGTCCCGTGCCTGCGGCTCGGGAGGCGCCCCGGGGTGTGCACTCCGGTGGTCGACTGCCCGGGCTCCGGGAGTCCCGGACGCCTGGCAGCGACGTCGGCACGCTAACCGCGGCGGGCCGCCCAGCGGTGCGGTCGGGTGGACACCGAGACCCGATCGTTAGCGGCTGGCAACACCGGACACACACCCACTGCCCGGCGGCGGGGAGTCGGTCGTCGGCGGCCGGCGACACCGGGCCACGCGCGCCGCCCGTCACGTGACGCAGCTGCACAGCGTGCCGGGACCTCGTGCGGGCGACCCGCGGTTAGCGTTCCCCACCATGCGATCCCTGCTGCCCGGAGTGCGGGCGGCGGCGGTGGCGCTGGTCGCCGGGCTCACCGTGCTGACCACCGCCCCCGCCGCGCTGGCCGAGTCCGACGCAGCACCCCGCCCCAGCGTGGACCCCGCTGCCCCCACCCCGACCGCTCCGATGGACGGCGGCCCGCCGCAGGGCACCGCCCCCGACGGCAGCACGGTGGGCGGCGACGGCCTGGACACCCGTGGGCTGGTCACCGTCGACGGCGCCCCGGGGGTCCCCGAGGGCATCGACGCCCGGGGCTGGCTGGTCGCCGACATGGACACCGGCGAGGTGCTCGGCGCGCAGGACCCGCACGGCCGCTACTACCCGGCCAGCACGTTGAAGACCCTGACCCTGCTGACCCTGGTCGGTCAGCTGGACCCCACCCTCGTCGTGGAGGGCACCCGGGAGGACGAGTCGGTCGAGGGCAGCCGGGTGGGCCTGGTGGCCGGCGGCGAGTACCCGGTCTCGCTGCTGTTCGACGGGCTGGTCATGCAGTCGGGCAACGACGCGGCCAACGCCCTGGCCCGGGCCGCCGGCGGGGTGCCCGCGACGCTGGAGGCGATGAACGCCACGGCGCAGCGGATCGGCGCGCTGGACACCGTGGCCGGCACGCCGTCCGGGCTGGACGTCGCCGGGCAGAGCTCCTCGCCCTACGACCTGGCGCTGATCATGCGACAGCTGCTCGCCGATCCCGCCGCCGCGGCGATCCTGCAGACGCAGACCGCGCAGATGCCGGCCGTGGCCGGACTCACCGAGGGCTACCAGATCCAGTCCCAGAACACCCTGCTCACCGAGTACCCGGGCACCCTGGGCGGGAAGACCGGCTTCACCGACGCCGCCCGGCACACCTTCGTGGCCGCCGCCGAGCGCGACGGCCGGCGCCTGGTGGTCAGCCTCATGCAGGCCGAGCGCTACCCGGTCGCCACCACCGAGCAGGCCGAGCGGCTGCTGGACTGGGGCTTCGCGGCGCCGTCCGGCAGCGGGGTGGGCACCCTGGTCGACCCCGGCGACACCGAGCCGGTCGGGCTGCCCCACGCGGTCGTCCCCGACGACGGGTCGCTGTCCCCGCAGGACGCGGTGACCGCCGCCGAGGCGCAGCCCGCCTCGGCCGCGGCGCCCTCGGACGGGGACTCCGTGCTGGTTCCGCTGGCCCTCGGGGTCGGTGCGGTCGGCATCGTCGGCGCGACCCTGGTCGGCCGGCGGCGGGCCGTGACCGCCGGCGGGATCAGCCGGTCGGGTCGGTCCGGTGCGCCGACCGGGCACGCGTTCGACGCACCCACCGTGGCGCCCAGCGGGCGACGACCGCCCCCACCGCCGCTCCCACCCCGAGCAGACCCCCTGCCAGCGCGAGGGGAGCAGGACGCGGACCGCGTTCGTCGACCAGCACCACGTCGGGCAGCCGGGTCGGCGCCTCGGGGCCCAGCGGCACCTGGCCGACCGCGTGCTCGACCGCCGGGAGGGTCGAGGTCCACGCGGCCGTGAAGAAGGCGAACCGGGCGACCACGTTGATCCAGATGATCAGCCCGACGAA
>JAOPVM010000422.1 GCA_025966215.1 Klenkia sp. | reverse complement strand
ACGTGCGGTCGACGAACACCAACGCACGCTCACCACGGTCATCGCCACGGTGGCCACGGCCGCCCTCCTGGTGGCGGCCGCCGAGCAGCTCACCGGCGGGCAGCCCCGCGGCCTGCCCGAGGGGCTGTTCCGCGTGCAGACCTTCCGCGTCGCCGGGGTCCAGGTCACCGACATCCAGCTGGTGATCATCGCGGTCGCCGTGCTCGCCTCGGCCGGCATCGCCTGGTTCCTGACCCGCAGCCGACAGGGCCGGGCGCTGCGCGCGCTGTCCTTCGACCGGGACACCGCCAAGCTCACCGGCGTGTCGGTCGACCGGCTCTCCGCCCTCACCATCACCGCCACGGGAGCGGTGGCCGGCCTGGCCGGCGTCCTGCTCGCCGTCCAGGTCAACGCCGTCGACGCCACCATGGGGGAGTCGCTCTTGTTCAAGGCCTTCGCGGTGATCATCATCGCCGGGGTGGGCAGCATCGGGGCCACGGTCCTGGCCGCGGTCGCCCTCGCCGTCATCGAGACCGCCGTCGTCGCCTACTGGGTCTCCGACCTGCGCGACGTCGTCGTCTTCGGGCTGATCATCGCCTTCCTGCTCGTCCGCCCGCAGGGCATCGCCGGGCGGGGGTGGCAGCGCGCATGACCGAGTTCCTGGCGGCCAACGCGCCGCTGCTGCGCAGCATCTCCGTGCTCACCCTGCTCGGCTACAGCGTCCACGTGGCGCTGCGGGCCGGGGTGTTCTCCTTCGCCACGGTCGGCTTCTACGCCGTCGGCGGCTACCTCACCGCGAACCTGCTCGAGGGCGGCCTGCACCGCTACCTGGTGCTGCTGGCCGTCCTCGCGCTCACCGGGGTGCTCGCGGTCCTGGTCACCCCGGTGCTCACCCGGCTCCGCTACCTCTACCTGGCCATGGCGACCCTGGCGCTCACCCTCTTCGTGCAGTCGCTGGCCCAGTCCTGGCCCACCTACACCGGTGGTGCCCAGGGCCTGTTCGGCATCCCCCGGGTGCTGCTGCAGGGGGAGATGTTCACCCTGGTCATCGGGGTCGTGGTGCTGGTCTGGCTGACCCAGCGCTCGGCGGCCGGCCGGTCCATCGCGGCACTGCGGCACGACGAGGTGCTCTCGGCGTCGGTCGGGGTCGACGTGCGGGCCACCCAGGCGCGGGCGTTCGTGGCCAGCGCGGTCATCGCCGGGACGGCCGGGTTCGTACAGACCTCCAGCTTCGGGGTCTTCGGACCCACCGACATCAGCTTCGGCGTCGTCGTCTCCTGCCTGACGGTGCTCGTCGTCGGCGGTGCCCTGCACTGGGTGGGTCCGCTGCTGGGCGGGGTGCTGGTGGCCGCGCTGCCGGTCTACCTGTCCGCAGCAGGCTCCTGGAACCTGATCCTGCAGGCGGTGGTCGTGCTCGTCGTCGTGGTCTACCGGCCCGACGGCCTGGCCGGGTTCTTCTCCTGGGTCTGGCGCCGGGCGCGCCGCAGGACCCCGCCGACCTCCGCTCCGACACCCACCGCTGCTGCGACCGAGGGGGCCACCCGATGAGCCGACTGGAACTCCAGGACGTCCGGGTGCACTTCGGCGGCGTCAAGGCCGTGGACGGGGTCAGCTTCGCGGTGGAGCCCGGCCAGCTGGTCGGCATGGTCGGGCCCAACGGCTCGGGCAAGAGCACCACCGTGAACGCCGTCACCCGCACCGCGGACCTGACGTCGGGCCGGATCACCTTCGACGGTGAGGACGTCTCCACGGTGCGTCCGCACGTGCTGCGCCGGAAGGGCCTGGTGCGCACCTTCCAGGGCATCCGGCTGATCCCCGAGCTCAGCGTGCGGGACAACGTGCGGCTGGCCGCCGAGCAGGACGGGAGCCGCCGTCGCTGGCGGGTCGGGCGCGGGGAGAAGCTGCCCTCCGACACCGCCTGCGATGCGGCACTGGAGCGGTTGGACCTGCTGGACGTCCGCGACGAGGCGCCGTCGGCGTTGCCGTACGGGACCCAGCGACGGGTGGAGATCGCCCGGGCGCTGGCGACCGGACCACGGCTGTTGCTGCTCGATGAACCGGTCGCGGGCATGAACCGCGCCGAACGGGAGGAGATCGCCGCCGTGCTCACCGACCTGAACTCCGACGGGCTCAGCATGCTCGTGATCGAGCACGACCTGCGGCTGTTGCTGGCCCTCAGCGACCACCTGGTGGTGCTGAACTTCGGGCGGTTGCTCGCGCAGGGGGAACCGGCGGCCACCGCAGCGTTGCCCGAGGTGCGGCAGGCCTACCTGGGGAGCGCGGCGTGAGCGCCCTGGAGGTGATCGGGGTCGACGTCCACCACGGGGCGGTGCACGCCGTCCGCGGCGTCGACCTGCGCGTGGAGGACGGCGAGGTGGTCGTCGTCGTCGGCCCCAACGGGGCGGGGAAGAGCTCGCTGCTCAACGCGGTGAGCGGGCTGGTACCGCTGACCGCAGGGCGGGTGCTGGCCGGCGGGGTGGACGTCACCGGTCAGCAGGCCCACCGGATCGCCCGGTCCGGGCTGGTCCAGGTGCCTGAGGGGCGGCACGTCTTCGGCCCGCTCAGCGTGGAGGACAACCTGCTGCAGGGTGCCTACGGCGTGCGCTCCCGGACCCGGACGGCCGAGCTGCTCGACCGGGTCCTGACGATGTTCCCGGTGCTCGCCGACCGGCGGAAGGGTGCGGCCGGGCTGCTCAGCGGCGGGGAGCAGCAGATGCTCGCCTTCGGTCGGGCGCTGATGGCCGACCCGACGACGCTCATGCTCGACGAGCCGTCCATGGGCTTGTCCCCGGCGCTGGTCGACCAGGTGGTCGAGGCCATCCGGGACATCGCCGCCCAGGGGCTGTCGATCCTCATGGTCGAGCAGAACGCCGCGGCGGCGTTCGGGGTGGCCAGCCGTGCCTACGTCCTGGACCAGGGGTCGATCACGCTGACCGGTCCGGTCGAGCAGGTCGCCGACGACCCCCGGGTGGTCGAGGCCTTCCTGGGGATCGCACCGTGACCAGCACGTCGACGGTGCGGCGCCACCGGCCCCCGGCGGTCACGGAGACGGCTCCCGGGTGGGATCCTCCTCGGACGGGGACGACGACGTCCGTGAGGTACGCCCAGGGGGAGGTCCCGGTGTCGGAGAAGAGCACGGTGGCCGAGGACGCCACCCTGTACGACCGACTGCACGCCCAGATCGTGGACGGCCAGCTGGCCCCGGGGTCGGTGCTGGTGGAGGGCACGCTCGCCCGGGAGTACGGCGTCAGCCGCACCCCGGTCCGGGAGGCCCTGAGCCGGCTCGGGCACGAGGGGCTGATCGAGCGGCACGAACGCGGGATGCGCGTCCGGGTGCTCCGACCCGAGGACGTGCTGGAGATCTACGAGGTCCGGATCGCGCTCGAGGCAGCCGCTGCGCACGCTGCGGCGCTGCGGCGGACCGACCTGGACCTGGCCCGGCTGCGTCGGTCGGTGGGGGAGATGCAGGCCCTGGAGGACGACGACACCGACGGCCGGCCGCGGCTGGCGCACGCGTTCCACTTCGGGCTCTGGGCGGCCAGCCACAACCAGACGCTGCTGGAGACCCTCGAGGGCGTCCACCGACGGGTGCTCGGCCTGGCCTCCACCACGCTGCACTACCCGGAGCGGTGGCGGGTGTTCCTGGCCGAGTCCGTGGAGCTGGTCGAGGCCGTCGAGGCCCGGGACGCCGACCGTGCCCGGGAGACCTCGCAGCGTCAGATGACCAACGCCCGGGACTTCCGGGTCCAGCTCTACAGCTCCAGCAGTGCCCTCGACGACGGCGGTCTGCCCTTCCTCTGAGCCCGGCGCGGTGGGGTCCGTCCCCGCCGCGCCTCGTCGTCGACCGGTAAGATGTTTGTCAGCCAACAACAAGGAGCCACCGATGTCTTCTCCCCGTCCCCTCGAGGTCTACAGCTACCTCACCCCGACCGAGCACGGCCCCACGCTGGCCGACGTCCAGCGCAGCGTCGACGAGGTGGCCGGCCTGGACCGGGTGCTCATCGGCTACCACAGCTTCGGTCCCGACGGCATCGTCCTGGGCTCGACCGCCCTGACCCACTCCGACCAGCTGAACGTGCTCATCGCGCACCGGCCGGGCGTCGTGCAGCCGACGGTGGCCGCGCGGGAGCTGGCCACGATGAGCCTGGTGTCCGGGGGGCGGGTCGACGTGCACGTGATCAACGGCGGGGCGCCCGGGGACCAGTACCGGGAGGGCGACTACCTCGGTCACGACGACCGCTACCGCCGGGCCGACGAGTACGTCGACCTGCTGCGCCGTACCTGGACGGCCACCGAGCCCTGGTCGCACGAGGGGGAGTTCTACAAGGTGGAGGACGTCCGCCCCAACGAGATGCACGACCCGCAGATCCGGGTGCACATGGGTGGGGCGAGCGAGGCGGCGCTGACGTTCGGCGCGGCCCGGGCCGACGTCTACATGCTGTGGGGCGAGCCGCTGGCCGAGGTCGGTCAGCGCATCCAGGCGATCGAGGAGAAGGCCGCGTCCTTCGGGCGCCCCCGCCCCCGCATCAGTCTGAGCCTGCGGCTCTACGTGGCCGACACCGACGACCAGGCGTGGGAGACCGCCAAGTCCGACCCGGCCTACCAGAAGTACCTCGCCAAGGGTGCCGGCGTCACCGACCGGGACCACGCCCAGGACGCCGGCCGCAACCGGCAGCTCGCCGTCGCCCGCGCCGGCGAGCGGCACGACGACTGTCTCTGGATGGGCATCGTCGCCGCCCTGCACGGGCTGGGCAATGCCGCTGCCCTGGTCGGCACCGAGGACAGGGTGATGAGGACGCTGGCCGCCTACCGCGAGCTGGGGGTGGACACCTTCCTCGTCGCCGGGGACGGCGGGAACTGGCGTCCCGAGCTCGCGCCCACCGTCGAGCGCATGCGCCGTGAGCTCTGAACGCGCCGTGAGCCTGGTCGAGGTCGAGCCCCTGTCCGAGGGCGTCGCCCGGTTGACGCTGACGCGGGGGGCCAAGCGCAACGCGGTGAACGCCGAGTTGGCCGCGGACTTCCGGAGCGCCGTCGAGGGGATGGTCTCCTCCGGTGTCCGCTCGGCGGTGCTCGCCGCCGAGGGGCCGGCGTTCTGTGCCGGTGCGGACCTCAAGGAGCTGGAGACCAGCGGGCACGCCGTGGACGACGTGCTGGAGGTGCTGCTGGGCTCCCCGGTGCACTGGACCGCGGTGGTCCGGCGACCGGCCTTCGGTGCCGGTCTGGCGATCCTCGCCGCGTGCCCGCTGGTGATCGCCTCGGAGGGGGCGGTGTTCGGCCTGCCGGAGCTGCGGGCGGGCTTCTTCCCCTCGGCTCTGATGGCCGGCCAGACGGCGCTGGTCGGGGCCCGGGCTGCGTACGATCTCGCCTTCAGCGCCGAGCCGGTGGATGCGGCTCGGGCCCGGGAGATCGGACTGGTGAGCGAGCTGTGTGTCGACGCAGACGCCGATGCCCGCGCGGTGGAGCGGGCCGAGCGGGTCGCCGCCCGTCCGGCCGAGGCGGTCCGGGAGGGCGTCGCCCGGTGGCAGCAGCTCCTCCGGCCGCAGCTGCTGCCCTGAGGGGGTGCGGGTGAGCAGTCGGTCCGCGGGCCCGAACGGTCAGCAGGAGCGCTCGGACATGTCCACCCGTCGGCTCCTGCAGGCCGCGGTGGACCTGATCGCCGAGCGCGGGTACGAGCGCTCGACCCTGGTGGCCATCGGGGAGCGTGCCGGGTACAGCCGCGGCCTGGTGACCGGCCGGTTCGGGTCCAAGGAGAACCTGCTGTGGCACCTGCTGGAGCGGCACTTCATCCAGTGGAGCGAGGACCGGCTGGACCCCGAGCTCGACCGGCTCGACGTGCCCGCAGCACTCACGCTGGTGCTGGAGCGGACCCGGCAGAACGTGCGCACCGTGCCCACCCACATGCGGGCGCTCTACTCGATCCTCTTCGAGTCGCTCGTGCTGGTGCCCGAGATCCGCGAGCGGGTCGCCGACATGCACCGCCAGCACCGCGCCACGATCGAGCGGCTGCTGCGCCGGGGGATCGCCGAGGGCACGGTGGCCGCGTCCGTGGACACCGGCGCACTGGCCGGCGTCTGGGTCGGCGCGTTCCGCGGCATCGCCTTCCAGTGGCTGCTCGACCCGGAGCACTTCGACCTGGACGGGGCGCTGACCAGCATGGCGCAGGTGGTGACCGGCGCCCTGGCCGGCCCGGCACGGACCTGAGCCCCGACGGTCAGGAGACCGTCGGGGCCCGGTCGCCGTCAGGGGGCAGGGAGAGGACCCTCTCGCGCAGTGCCAGCAGCCGCAGCTGGCGGCGGTGGCGTGCCTCCGGGGCCATCATGTCGTGGTCCCAGTCGAATCCGGAGTCGCGGGTCACGGTGCAGCCGGTGACGCCGTCGAGGGCCTCCACGGCTGCGATGGTCTCGCCCTGCATGAACGGGAGCATCTCGCACATGGGCGAGGTGAGCCGCAGATCGACGGTGACGTGGCCGGTCGCGGACACGGTCACCGCCTTGATGATCCCCATCTCGACGAGGCCCATCGGGGTGCCGTGCGCGACGCTGCAGGGGTCCTGCACCTGGTCGAGCAACCGGTGGATCTCGGCCACCAGCGGTGCGTCCGTCGCGGCGGTCACGACTGTGACAGGACGGGGTCGGCGCCGCTGGCGGCACGTTCACGCTCGATGAGGTCCCACTTGGACGTCGTGCTCCACGGGACCGGGCGTGCGTCGACGGCTCGCGCCCGGGAGAACTCGTCGTCGGCGATGGCGGCCTTGCGGGCCTCGATGTCGATGCCGTGGATGCCGGCGTAGTTCGTCGCCAGGATGCCACGCTTGTGCTCGTCGGTGATCTGGGACAGCGGACCGAACAGCCCGGCGTCCTCGAGCAGGTCCTCGGGGATCTCGTACTGGCAGAACGCGTCGATGGTCGGCCGGGGGTGGGCACGCGTGCACCCGGTTCCCCACACGAGGCGGTCGAGGATCGGCATGCCGCCGACCTTCAGCCACTCCAGGAGCATCTTGGAGAACGTCCGGGGACGACGCTCGAGGATCACGTTGGAGATCTCGAGGTTGATGTAGATGTTGGGGAAACGGGCCAGCAGCCACCCGGTCTCCTCGGCGAAGGAGATCCCGCCGTGCACGATCTCGAAGGTGAGGTCGGGGAACGCGCCGGCCGCGGCCTCGATGTCGGCGGGGTTGAACGCGTCGTCGGTCACCACCGGACCGAGGGGGACGGCCTTGTGGACCGCGATCACCTTGACGCCGTGCTCCAGGGCCCGCTCGTAGAACGGGAAGATCACCTTGGGGTCGTTCATGCCCCACTGGGAGACCGTCGTCCCGTTCCAGCTCGTCGGGTAGAGCTTCAGTCCGGTGGGCTGGTTGAGCAGGTCGATCTGGCTGTCGAAGTCGGCGAGCGTCTGCTGCAGGGGGTCGATCCCGGCGTAAGCGATGAACCGGTCCGGCCACGTGTGCACGGCCTCGGCGGTCTTCTCCAGGGAGACCATGCCGTCCGCGTAGCAGTACAGGGGGAGGTTGTGCACCGAGCCCATGTCGGTGGCCGTCTCCTTGAACAGGAGGTTGGCGAGGTCGGAGACGCTCCAGTCGCTGACGTAGGCGTCGTGCGGGATGTCGTACACCGGGTCGGGAGAACCCATGCCCCCGATCGTGTAGGCCGTCTCGGAGATGACGGTCGCCGACGGGACGTCGGCGTAGTTGCTCGGGTCGAGGTTGTAGGGGTGCGCAACCGCGTCGATGATGAATTCGTCTTCCGGGTTCAGCATGGCGTCTCCTGTGACGTCGGATGTCGACGACGGTGGACCGATGTCGACCGAGACGACCGTGGCACTCGTCACAGTGGGTGTCAAGGACGCCGGGCGAGCTGCGGGGCGACCGCGCGGGCGGCCAGCGTCACGTGGTGGGCCACGACCGCGTCCCGGCCGGCCGGTCCGCCGGGGTGGGCCCACAGGTGGGCGGCGTTGCACATCGCCAGCAGTGACCGGGCGGTGAGGGCGGGGTCCAGGTCGGGCGCCACCTCACCGGAGGACTGCCCCCGGACCAGGAGGTCGACGAGCAGGCCCTCGTAGCCCCGCCGGAGGGCGAGGATCTCCGCCCGCATCGCCGGGTGTCGTTCCAGGGTGGTGAAGCGCTGCGCGTAGAGCGCGGACAGGGCCGCGTTGTCCAGCACGTGCCCGACGTGGGCCCCGACGACAGCCGCGATCCCCGCCCCCGGGGTCGGCACGCCCTCCAGGGCCGCGCTCGCGTGGGCGTGCAGCTGCTCGTGGTTGCGGCGGAGCACCCAGAACAGCAGGTCCTCACGGCTGTCCAGGTACTGGTAGAGGCTGCCCTTGCGCATGCCGACCGCCTCGCCGACGTCCTGCATCGAGGTGGAGTCGTACCCCCGCTCGGTGAAGAGACGGGCGGCGGCGTCGGTGATCTCGGCGATCCGGACCTCGCTGCGGTCCTCCCCGGCGCGCGGGCGGCCCCGCGGGCGGGGGGCGACCATCATCAGACCGCCGGGGCCGGCGGTCCGGTGTACTCGACGTCCTCGCTGGACACGTGCCGCCACTTGTTGCCCTGCTCCAGCTCCTCCACCACGTGCGCGGTGAGCCCCAGGCTCCGCGCCGACATCACCACGCCGCGCACCGCCGTCCACGGGAAGCCCAGGTCCAGCAGGATGCCGGCGATCGCGCCGGTGACGTTGGGCTGTCGGAGGGACTCCCGGCCGGTGGTGTCGGCCAGCACCGCGCCCAGGGTCGTGAGCGCGGTGCAGCAGGTCGCGGCGACCCCGTGCTCGGTGGCGATGCGCAGCAGCTGGCGGGCCCGGGGGTCGCCGTCGGTGTGCTGGGGGTGGCCGAAGCCGGGGACCTGCTCGCGGCGGCTCTTCCGGTCCCGGACCAGGGTGGCGCAGGCCTCGCGGAGCGTGGCCTCGTCGTCGGTGGCCAACGCCGTGAGCAACTGGGCGACCTCCTCGCCGGAGCCGCCGTGCCAGTCGGCGATGCTCAGCAGCGCCCCGGAGATGCTGGCCTGCACCGGGGTGCCGCAGGAGGCCAGGGTCCGGGCCACGATCGAGGACGGCGAGATCCCGTGGTCGGCCAGGCTCACCAGGATGGCCTCCAGCGTCGCGCGCTCGGGGGCACTGGGCAGCGAGCCGCGGATCAGCAGGAACGCCATGTCGCTGTAGGTGACCGACCCGACCAGCTCACTGAGGCGGTGGCCGCGCACCACCACGTCGTCCACCTGCACCTCGGCGATGGCCGTCTTCCACGTCATGTCCGACACGAGGGGTCCTCCAGCTCGACAAGAAATACGAACAGCGTTTGGATACAACCACGACGAGCCCCCGACGACGTGGAGACCGATCCTGTGCGCAGCCCCCGAGACTTCTTCCAGCCCCTCGCCGTCGGCGCCCCCGCGCCGCTGAGGACCATCCCCCCGGTCGCCTCCCGGATGATCCACTTCTTCGACCCCTCGAACGAGAAGATGGTCGCCAAGCTGCCCGGCCTCGCGCCACGCGTCGACGTGCTCCTCGGCAACCTCGAGGACGCCGTCCAGGCCTCCCGGAAGGAGGCGGCCCGCGAGGGCCTGGTGCAGTTCGCCCGCACCGCCGACCTGGGGACGACGTCCCTGTGGTCGCGGGTCAACGCCCTGAACTCGCCCTGGTTCCTCGACGACGTGACCCGGCTGGTCACCGAGGTGGGCGACCGGATCGAGGTGCTGATGATCCCCAAGGTGGAGGGCCCCGAGGACATCCAGTTCGTCGACCGGTTGATCGCCCAGCTGGAGGCCAGGGCGGGCCTGACCCGCCCGGTGCTGGTGCACGCCATCCTGGAGACAGCGCGCGGTGTGGCCAACGTCGAGGAGATCTGCATCGCCAGCCCCCGGCTGCAGGGCGTCTCGCTGGGCCCGGCCGACCTGGCCGCCGACCGGCAGATGAAGACCACGGCGGTCGGTGGGGGACACCCGGGCTACCTGGTGCGCACCGACGCCGTCGACGGCGACGTCCGCGGGGAGGTGCACGGCCCGCGGGCGACCGCCCAGCAGGACCTCTGGCACTACACGATCGCCCGGATGGTCGACGCCTGCCGGATGGCCGGCATCCACCCCTACTACGGGCCCTTCGGGGACATCGCGGACGTGGTGGCCTGCGAGGACCAGTTCCGCAACGCCTACGTCATGGGCTGCATCGGGGCCTGGAGCCTGCACCCGGTCCAGATCGAGGTCGCCCGCACCGTCTTCACCCCCGACGCCGACCAGGTCGCCTGGGCCCGCCGTGTCGTGGAGACCCTGGCCGACGGGACCGGCGCGTCGATGGTCGACGGGAAGATGCAGGACGACGCGTCCTACAAGCAGTGCCAGGCCATCCTGGCCTTCGCCGACCTCGTGGCCGAGAGGGATGCGGCAACGGCCTGAGCGCAGCTCGTCCTGTTGGACGGAGACACCGACCTGTGCACCGACGCGGTCGGGACGACGCCGCCCCTCGACGGACCAGCACGGACGTCGAGGGGCCGCCGATCGCGCCGCCGTGCGCCGGGACCTCCGCTGACCGACATCCCAGCGGGGCGCTGACGGTCGCCGCCACGGCTGCGACGCGCTGCGCCCAGCTGAGCGGACAGGACGAGTCCGGAGCCGCGGCGTTCCCTCGGCGCAGCGGACGCCGTGTCGTCGACCGGCCGCAGGACTGGCGGGGGACCGGACACGGATCTGCGTGCTGCGGGCTCAGCGCTGTTCTCAGCCGGCCGTCCGCGGGACGCCGCCCTCACCGGGAGGTGATCACCGTCCCGACTGCGCTACCAGGAGTCGGGGGACGACGCTGCCGGACTCGATCAGAGCCTGCATCCGGGCCGATTGCTCGTGAGAGCGGATCCACCGCGGGTCCGCACCGTGCCGGCGGGCGATCTCCGCGTCCACGGCGTCCACGGCGTCGTCCCAACCGGGTGGGTTGTCGTGCAGGTCGGCCACGGTCGTGTCGACCACGCTGAAGCCGGCCTCGTCGAGCAGGCGGTCGAGCTCGTCGACGGTCGGGAAGGAGTTGCCGTCGGGAGCGGGGCCGGAGGGGGCTCGTCCCGCCAGCTGGAAGACCAGCAGCCCCAGTCGACCGCCGGGGACGAGCACCCGGTGCAGTTCACCCAGGACACCCGCCTTGTCCTGGGTGGTGCACAGCACGCCCAGGCACCACGCCGCGGCGGTGACGTCGTCGGCGAGGGGCAGGGCCTGGGCGGTGCCCACGACGGCGGGCAACCCGAAGAGACCCTGGGCCGCCCGGACAGCGTCCGGCATCGGCTCGATGCACACCGGACGGGCCTGCAGGTCACCGGCAGCCCAGGCGGCCGGGCCGCCGACGCCGGCCCCGGAGTCGACCAGGAGGCTGCCGGAGGTGAGGTGGAGACGGTCGGCCAGCCAGCGCAGCGCGCCCGTGCTGCCCGAGCCGCGGCAGCCGGCGGGGACGGCGTGGCCGGGTCCCAGGGTCCGGGCGGCTTCTCCGGTCCACCGGGCCACGACACCGAACTCGTCCTCCATCGCGGCGCTGTCCAGCTCGGTCACGGTGTGGGGACCACCCCGGTGTCGGCGGCGGTCGCGTGCTCGACCCGCGGCGAGTGCAGGGCCGCCCGCGGGCCGGCGGTGTCGGAGTGGTGCACAGCCGTCGGGTGGCCGGGCGCACCGGGGCCCGACCGGGGCGTCGTGGTGTCCCGAGCGGTGCGGCCTGGGCGGAGGTCGAGCGGCATCCACCGCACCTACCCCCGGGACCCTGGGTTCGACACGGCACCACCCGAGAACGGGGCGGGGGTCCCGGCCACCGGCCTGCCCGTCCATCGACCGCGTGCTGGCAGGCAGAGTCGCAGCGGACCCCGGAGCTCGTGGGAGGGCAGTGGTGGTCCTGGGCCGGGGCACGCCTGTCATGCGGGGGGCGGGAGGTCACCTCCGACCAGGCTGACCGTCTCGCCCCGCCTCACTGCTCGGAGCTCGCCGGGCAGCCGGCGGGCGGCGACCTGCTGCCAGAGGGTCCCGAGCGGGTCCTTGAAGAGGGTGTAGTCGTCGTAGTGCACCGGCACGGTCACCTGTGGTCGGAGGAGGTCGATCAGGTCAGCGCCCTGACGCCCGTCCATCGTCACCAGGAACGGGCCCACCCGGGTGCCACCCAGGTGCGGGATCAGCGCGTCCAGCGGTCCGCACCGGTCGAGCACCTCGCCCAGCACGGGGCGGACGAGGCTGTCCCCGGTGACGTACCCACGCCAGGCGACGGCGCTGCCCCGGCGCAGTTCCAGGACGCTGCCCATGACCTGGGGGAGCAGGCGGGACAGCAGACCCGGCCCGTGCCGACCGGGCACCGACGTCACCCGGAGGGTGTGCCCGCCGGAGGTGAGCTCGGTGGTCTGCCAGGGCCGCAGGTCCTCGGCGGCTGTGAACCCCCGGGCCCCGAGGCAGCGCGTTGCCTCGGGGGTGGTCACGACCCGCAGGTCCTGGGGCCGCTCGCGGGTGGCGATCCGGTCCCAGTGGTCGCCGTGCATGTGCGACAGGAGCACTGCGTCCAGCCGCGGCAGGTCGGTCGGGGCGATGGCGGGGTCGGTGAGCCGCCGGCTGCGCAACCCGTACCCGAGGTGGGCGTACTGGCCACGGTGCAGGAAGTTGGGGTCGGTGAGCAGGGTGAACGGCCCCAGTCGCAGCAGCGTCGTCGCGGTGCCGCCGAAGGTCAGCGTCACCGGCTGGGCGGCGGTCACGAGCCGGGGAGGACGACCGCGCGCACGCAGCGGTCCTCCTCCTCCTGGAACAGGCGGGTGCGGATCGCGGGGATGCGGTCGATCGCCACGACGTGTCCGGCACCCCCGACAGCGACGGCGGCACCGGTCCGGCCGCTGATCGGGTGCAGGTCCGACCCGCAGGTGAGGCCCTGCCGGACCTCCCGGATCACGTCGTGGTCGGCGGGCAGCTGCGGCTCGGGGACGCCCTCGACCGCGATCTCCCCGACCTGGGTCCAGACGGCGGCCTGCCAGCACACCCTCCTGCCGGGCGCGGGCGACGGCGCCCTCCACCGCAGCACCGTGCAGCTCGCCGATGCGGTCGGCGTCGGGGGTGCCGCCGAAGCGGCCGGCGGTCTCGAGGCCCCGCCCGCCCGGGCCGGGTTGCACCCTGATCTCCAGGTCGTCCCCCCGGGCCGTGAGCTCGGGGCGTGGGCTGTCACCTCGGCCGGTCCCCGCGCCGGGGACCCCCCGGGACGGGGCAGCCGGGTGCGCTGGAGTCCGGTGCGGGCACCGCCCACGGGGGCGGCCCGTCCAGGGAGTCCTTCGAGGGCCATGCGGGTCTCCTGGGGGTCGGGGTGTCAGCGGTCGGGCAGGTCGA
>JAOPVM010000369.1 GCA_025966215.1 Klenkia sp. | reverse complement strand
GCCGCCGTCGGGCCTCGTCCTCCGCCGGACGGGTGGCCGGCCGCCGTACCCGGGCCAGCCGGGACCGCGCCCGCAGCGGCAGGTCGATCGCGACCGGGGCGGCCCACCCCCGCCACACCGACAGGATCCGCAGCCCGGTGACCAGGGCGATGACCAGGACCGCGACCGGCAGCGGCGGCACGTCCAGCGGACCGGCCAGCACCGTCAACACCGATGCACCGATCAGCGCGGCCACCGCGTTGTACGGCCCGGGCTGCACGATGTCGGCCCGCTGGGCGAGCAGGACGTCCCGGATGACGGTGCCGCCGACGGCCGTCACCACCCCGATGAACACCACGCTGGCGCTCGGCAGCCCGGCGAGTTGCGCCTTCTGGGCGCCGATCAGGGTGAAGAAGCCCAGCGTGAGGGCGTCCAGACCGACCAGCAGCGCCGTCGCCCGGGACAGCCACCCGGAGAAGAAGAAGGTGACCGTCGCGGTGATGGCCACCGTCGGCAGGTAGGCGGGGTTGGTCAGTGCCACCACCGGGACGCCGAGCAGCACGTCACGGATCAGCCCGCCGCCGAGCCCACCGGACACCGCCAACAGGAGGACGCCGGAGACCGCGAAGCCCTCACGGGCGGCCAGCAGCCCGCCCGTGAGGGCGCCGATCACGATCGCGGCCAGGTCGACCGCAGCGGGGACCCGCAGCGCCTCGACCGCCGCGACGTCCGCGGTGACCTGCAGGAGTGTGCTCACCGGACCATCGTGCCTGCTACTGGGCGGGGGCCATCTGCAGGTCGACGGCGGTGTCGTCGGGGGTGTCCACGGCGGACTCCCCGGCCGGGGCGGCGGCGCGCACCCGGGCGTCCTCGGCGGCCATGACCTCCTGGCGGGCGCCCTCGGTGTCCACGATCGAGGACTTCACCCAGGCGTCGGGGATGGCGAAGGCGTCGACCAGGGTGCGCATGTGCGGCCGCAGCTCCTTGAGCAGCTGGTTGACCGCGCCGGTGAGCGCCTTGGCCCGGGTCGGGGTGAGCCGGCCGTGCTCGAGGAACCAGCCCTTGTCGGCCTCGATGGTGCTCAGCGCGTACAGGTCGCACACCCGGGACAGCAGCGCCTTCGCGGCGGGGTCCGTGGTCCGCTCGATGCCGGCGACGAACGCCTCCAGCACGACCCGGTCGATGTGGGTGACGGCGGTCTTCAGCACGTGGTCCTGGACGTCGTTGAAGATGTCGAAGGGGGCGATGCCCTTCGTCGCCGCGCCCTTGCGCAGCCGCTTGATGGCGCCGTCCAGGGTGTGCTTCTCCCGGTCCTCGAACGCCCGCAGCTGCCAGCCACGGTCCAGCAGCGACACCTCCTCGTCCCGGCCGGGAACGGCGTCGACGAGCCGGGCGATCAACGAGCGGGCGGCGGTGCGCTCGAGCACCGTCTCGCGCACCTGGTCGACGACGAACTGCGCCTTGCCCCAGCCGTCGAGGGAACCGAACGCGTCGCGGTAGCCGGTCAGCAGGCCCTTGGCGACCAGCTGCAGCAGGACGGTGTTGTCGCCCTCGAAGGTGGTGAAGACGTCGGTGTCGGCCTTCAGCGCCGGCAGCCGGTTCTCCGCCAGGTAGCCCGCCCCGCCACAGGCCTCGCGGGCCATCTGGATGGTGGCGGTGGCGTGCCAGGTCTGCGCGACCTTGAGCCCGGCGGCCCGCGACTCGAGCTCGCGCTGGGCGGCCTCGTCGACGTCGACCGCGGCCTGCACGTCGTGCATGGTGGAGACCAGTTCCTCCTGGGCGAAGTGCAGCGCGTAGCTCGTGGCCAGCGCCGGCAGCAGCTTGCGCTGGTGCACCAGGTAGTCGTTCACGACGATCTCGCGGTCCTCGCCGGGGGCGGCGAACTGACGGCGGACGTCTCCGTAGCGGACGGCGATCTCCAGTGCGAGCTTGGTCGCCGAGCCCGCCGACCCACCGACGCTGACCCGTCCCCGCACCAGCGTGCCGAGCATGGGGAAGAAGCGCCGGGTCTCGTTCTCGATGGAGGACGTGTAGGTGCCGTCGGCGGCGACCTGGCCGTAGCGGTCCAGCAGCATGTCGCGCGGGACGCTGACGTGGTCGAAGGAGAGCCGGCCGTTGTCAACGCCGTTGAGCCCGGCCTTGGCGCCGTCGTCGCCGATGGTGACCCCGGGCATCGGGTTGCCGGCCTCGTCGCGGATGGGCACCAGCCAGGCGTGCACGCCGTGTCGCTCGCCGCCGCTGACCAGCTGGGCGAACACCACGGCCATCCGGCCGTCCTTCGCGGCGTTGCCGATGTAGTCCTTGCGGGCGGCCTCGTGCGGGGTGTGCAGGTCGAAGGTCTCCGTCGCCGGGTCGTAGGTGCACGTCGTGCGCAGCTGCTGGACATCGGACCCGTGGCCGGTCTCGGTCATCGCGAAGCAGCCCATGAGGTCGGCGGAGATGATGTCGGCGAGGAACCGCTCGTGGTGCCGATCGGTGCCCAGCAGCTGCACGGCGCCGCCGAACAGGCCCCACTGCACGCCGGCCTTGACCATCAGCGACAGGTCGCCGAAGGCGAGCATCTCGATCGAGG
>JAOPVM010000421.1 GCA_025966215.1 Klenkia sp. | reverse complement strand
CCTCCGCGCCCAGCACGTCGGCGGCGTCGGCGGCCTGGGACCACGGCCGGCCCACCAGCGCCTCCTCGGTGGCCCGGGCGCGGATCGGCGTCGCCGCCACCCCGCCCAGCCCGATCCGGGCGCCCGCGACCACGCCGTCCACGACGTCCAGCCCGAAGGCCACGGCGACGCTGGAGATGTCGTCGAACCGCCGCTTGGCGATCTTGGTGAAGCCGACCAGCCCGGGTTGGGGCTGCGGGATCCGGACGGCGCGGATCAGCTCGCCCGCCGTCCGCACGCTGCGCCGGTAGCCGGTGAAGTAGTCGGCGAGGGCGACCTCGCGCTCACCGGTGGCCGAGACCAGCACCAGCGAGGCGCCGAGGGCGAGCAGGCCGGGGGCGGTGTCGCCGATCGGCGAGCCGGTGCCCAGGTTGCCGCCGAGCGTCGCGCTGTTGCGGATCAGCACGGAGGCGAACTGGGGGAGCAGCAGGTCCAGCAGGGGGACGGCGCCGTCCAGCCGGAGCGCGATCTCGCTGAGGGTGACCGCGGCACCGATCTCGACGACCTCGTCGGTCACCGACAGCCCACGCAGCTCGGGCAGCCGGTCGACGGCCACCACCAGCGGGGCGCGCACACCCCGCAGGTTCACCTCGACGCCCCAGTCGGTGGAACCGGCGACCAGGACGGCGTCGGGCCGCTCGCCGAGCAGCTGCAGCGCGGCGGCGAGGTCGGCGGGGCGGACGAAGGCCTCGGTCCGGGTCTCCCGCGGGGCCGGTGCCGGCCGCTGCTGGCGGTCGGCCAGCGGGTCGCCGTCGGCCGGGGCGTCCAGGGCGTAGGCGGCGTCCCGGATCGGCCGGTAGCCGGTGCAGCGGCACAGGTTGCCGCTCAAGGCGTGCAGGTCGAAGCCGTTCGGCCCGCACTCGTGGGAGGGCACGGTGCCGCCGACGACGTCCACCGGCGCGGCGTCACCCCGCCCGGGGCGGTAGAACTCCGCGGCCATGCTGCAGACGAAGCCCGGGGTGCAGTAGCCGCACTGCGAGCCGCCGCGCACGGCCATCTCGCGCTGCACCGGGTGCAGGTCGGCCGGGGTGCCCAGGCCCTCGGCGGTGACCACCTCCTGGCCGTCGAGGGCGAGCACCGGGACCAGGCAGGCGTTCAGTGCCGTCCAGCGTGACGGCGTCGTCGTCCCGGGCCGGGCGACCAGCACCGAGCAGGCGCCGCACTCGCCTTCGGCACAGCCCTCCTTGGCCCCGACCAGGCCGCGACCGCGCAGCCAGTCGAGCGCCGTGGTGTGCGCGGGCACCGCGTCGAGGGGGACGGACTGCCCGTTCACGGTGACGCTGGGGGACTGCATCGGGGCGGCTCCTCGTCGGGTGCGGTGCGGGGACGCACCAGGGTGCCTGCTCGAGGTTGCGCCCAGGTCTCGGCGACGCGGTGCACGCGTGACCACTCCGCCGCGGTCGTCGGCTCCGGCGGCAACGCGCCTGCTGGGCACCAGCCCGCGTGCCGGCGCCCCCACCCGCGCCCTCCCTGCCGGGGGGTCAGGGGTGGACGAGGATCTTCACCTGGGTGTCGTTGCGGTGCACGAGGGTCTCGAAGCCCTGCTCCACCAGGTCGCCGAGGTCGATCCGGGCGGTGATGAACGGGGCCAGGTCGACCTTCCCGCTGCGGACCAGCTCGATGGTGGCGGGGTGGTCGCCGGCGTAGGCGATGGTGCCGCGCAGGTCGATCTCCTTGAGCACCAGCTTCTGCAGGTCCACCGCCGGCTTGTGCCCCCAGATCGACACGTTCACCACCACGCCGGTGGGTCTGACGCCGTCCAGCAGGGTGTCCAGGACGGCGTCCACGCTGGAGCACTCGAAGGCGACGTCGGCCCCCCGGCCACCGGTGAGCTCCCGCACCCGGTCGCCCACCGAGCCCTCGGTCGGGTCCAGCACGTGCGCGGCGACCCCGGTCTCCAGCGCCTTGGCCTTGCGGGCGGCGCTGACCTCGGTGACCACCACGGTGAGTCCCTCGGCGGTGAGGACGGCGGCCAGCAGCAGCCCGATCGGCCCGGCCCCACCGATGAGCGCGACGTCCCCGGCGCCCGCACCGCTGCGCACGTAGGCGTGGTACCCGACGGCGAGCGGCTCGATCAGGGCGGCCTGGTCCAGCGGGATGTCCCCGACCGGGTGCACCCACCGCCGGGCGACCACGACCTTCTCGCTGAGCCCGCCGCCGTGACCGCCCAGACCGATGAAGTTCATGTCCTTCGACAGCTGGTAGGACTGGCCCGGGCCGGTGTCGACGTCGTCGGCGATGACGTAGGGCTCGACGACCACGGACTCCCCGACGGTCAGGTCCGTGACGCCGTCCCCCAGCGCGGCGACGGTGCCGGAGAACTCGTGGCCCATCGTCAGCGGTGCGCACTCCCCGGAGACCGGGTGCGGGTGCCCGGCCGGCGGGATGAAGATCGGTCCCTCCAGGTACTCGTGCAGGTCGCTGCCGCAGATGCCGCACCAGGCGATGTCGATCGCCACGTGTCCGGGGCGCAACTCCGGCTCCGGGACGTCCTCGACCCGGATGTCCTCGCGGCCGTGCCAGCGTGCTGCCCTCATGGCGGGCCTCCTCAGCTCGTGTGGTGCACGGCCGCCGGCTCGGCGACCGGCGTCGGGATGCCCTCGTGGCGGGCCTTGAGCTGCAGGGCCAGGTAGAGGGAGTAGTGCCGCGACTGGTGCAGGTTGCCGCCGTGGAACCACAGCTGCGGGACGGCGGTCGGCTTCCACATGTTGCGTTGCTCGCCCTCCCACGGGCCAGGGTCCTTGGTGGTGTCCGACCCGAGTCCCCAGACCTTGCCGACCCGGTCGGCGGTGGGCTGGTCGATCAGGTCGGCGACCCAGCCGTTCATCGAGTCGTAGCCGGTGGCGTAGACGACGAGGTCGGCCGGCAGCTGCGTGCCGTCCTCGAGCACGACGGCGTCCTCGGTCAGCTCGCGGACCTGACCGGCGACCAGGTGCACCGAGCCGTCGGCGATGAGCTCGGAGGCACCCACGTCGATGTAGTAGCCCGAGCCGCGACGCAGGTACTTGAGGAACAGCCCGGAGTCGTCGTCGCCGAAGTCCAGCTGGAAGCCCGCGGCCTCGAGCCGGGCGTAGAAGTCCGCGTCGTCGATCCGGATCTGGTCGTAGAGCGGCTTCTGGAACTCCCCCATGATCCGGTAGGGCAGCGAGGCGAAGGTCAGGTCGGCCTTCTCCGTCGTCACCCCGGCGGCCGCCGCGCTCTCGGAGTACAGCCCCTCCATCGTGCCCATCAGCGAGTCGCTGGTGACGATGTGGGTGGAGCTGCGCTGCACCATCGTGATGTCGGCGCCGTTCTCCCAGAGCGCGGCGCAGATGTCGTGCGCGGAGTTGTTGGACCCGACGACGACGACCTTCTTCCCGCGGTAGGCCTGCGGGCCGGGGTGGGCCGAGGAGTGCTGCTGCTCGCCGCGGAAGCGCTCCATGCCGGGGAAGACCGGCATCCGGGCCTTGCCGCTCATGCCGGTGGCGAAGACCAGCTCGGTGGGGTGCAGGGTCAGCTGCTCGCCGTCCCGGGTGAGCCGGACGGTCCAGGTGCCGGCGGCCTCGTCGAAGGAGGCCGAGTCGACGGTGGTGGCGGACCAGTAGTCGATCTCCATGACCGTCACGTACATCTCGAGCCAGTCGGCGATCTTGTCCTTGGGGGCGAAGACCGGCCAGTTCGGTGGGAACGGCAGGTAGGGCAGGTGGTCGTACCAGACCGGGTCGTGCAGGCAGAGGGACGTGTAGCGGCTGCGCCACTGGTCCCCGGGCCGGGCGTGCCGGTCCACGACCACGGTGGGGACGTCGAGCTGCCGCAGCCGGGCGCCCAGCGCGATGCCGCCCTGCCCGCCGCCGATCACCAGCACGTACGGCTGCCGGGTGCGGCCCAGCTCGGCGAACTCGGCGTCCCGGCGCTCGGACCAGGTCTGCCGGTCCCTCGTGGCGCCGTGCTCGGCGCCGCGCGGACGGGCGGCGCCGAGGGGCTCCTCGTGGCCGGTCAGCTCGTACAGCGTGGTGAGCAGCGTCCAGGCCCGGCCGTCGGTCAGCCGCAGGTGCCCGCGGCCGCGGCCGACCGAGGTGTCGAACTCGATCCAGGCCTCGTCGACGCCGTCCGCGCCGCTCGGTTCCTCGCCGTCGGCCACCCGGAAGCCGGTGGGGTCGACCCGGTCCAGCACCTCGGTCAGCCGGCTGCGGACGGCGTCCGGCCCCTCGGCGGTGGTGATGTTCCAGGTGAAGGAGACCAGGTCGCGCCAGAAGCAGGTCGGGGCGAACAGCTCGACCGCGGCGTCGACGTCGCGGGCGGTGAGTGCGGTCTGGAACGCATCCAGCCAGGCCTGCACCCGCTCGGCCGGGGTCTGCGTGTCCGAGGAGCGCTCGAGCGTCTGGGTCATGCCGTCCTCCGTCTCACCGGCGGCCACGTCGCCGCCCTCACGAGGCAGTGCACCGGTTCGGGGGCGCCGCCGGGAGGGTTGCACGGGGTTGCGCCGGAGGTGGCCGGGGTCACACCCTGGTGCGGTGACCCGCCCCCTCATCGACGCCTCGTGGCGTCGGGTCGCGGCGGCCGGGGTCGACCGCGGGGGGACGACGGCGCCGGCCGTGCTGTCCGGGGCCGAGGTCGCCCGCCGGGTCGCCGCCGGACCGCTGGGCCCGATGATCCCGGTGCTGCGCGAGCGGCTGGAACCGGTGGCCCGGGCCTGCGGGCAGCTGCTGGTGGTCACCGACGTCGACGGGCGGGTGCTCTGGCAGGCCGGTGCGCCGGAGATCCGGCGGAGCGCGGACGCGCTGGGCTTCGTGCCCGGCGCGGCCTGGGGCGAGCAGTCGGTGGGCACCAACGCGATCGGCACCTGCCTGGTGCTGGGCGCCCCGGTGGGCGTGCACGGCGACGAGCACTTCGTCGACGGCCACCAGCGCTGGACCTGCGCGGCGGCCCCGCTGCGCGACCCGGTGGGCGGGGAGCTGCTCGGCGTCGTCGACCTGTCCGGCCCCGCCCGCCGCGCGCACCCGGGCTCCGTCGCGCTGGTGGCCGCCGTCGCCGCGCTGGCCGAGCACGAGCTGCGGGCGACCCACGACCGGTCGCTGGAGCAGCTGCGTCGGGTGGCCGCCCCGGTGCTGGCCCGGGTGGGCGGCCGGGCGCTGGTCGTCGGTCCGGACGGCGCGACCGCGGCGGTCACCGGCTTCAGCGGCCCGGCCCGGGTGCACCTGCCCGAGACCCTCGACGCCGGCCGGTTGCTGCTGCCCGCGTTGGGACTGTGCCGGGTCGAGCCGTTGCCCGGTGGCTGGCTGGTCCGGCTGGACGACGACCGGCGCGAGGCCCCGGCCACGAGGTTGACGCTGGACCTCACCGGTGACCGGCCGCGGCTGCGGGTCCAGGCGTCGTCGGGGGACTGGCAGGACGTGCTGGGCCTGCGGCACGCCGAGATCCTGCTGGCTCTGGCCCGCGCGCCGCGGGGCCGGTCGGCCGCCGAGCTCGCCGACGACCTGTTCGCCGACCCCACCCGCACGGTCACGGTGCGGGCCGAGGTCTCCCGGTTGCGCCGCACGGCCGGCCCGGTGCTGGCCACCCGGCCCTACCGGCTGGCCGAGGGGGTCTCCGCCCACGTGCTGCTGCCCGCCGACCCCGCGACGCTGCTGCCCGGCTCGGTGGCCCCCGTCGTCGCCCGGGAGCGGCTCAGTCCACCAACGCGAGCCGGCGGTCCAGCGCCTGGGTGAACAGCCACCCGGCGATCACCACCAGGTGCAGCAGGAACAGCCACAGCCCCAGCGCGACCATCCCGCCGATCACCTCGAGGCCGCCGAACGGGGCGCCCAGCGAGAGCGGCAGGGCGAGGAACAGGGTGAACCCCTGCAGGAACCCCGACAGCGACGCCGCGGTGAAGAAGGCACCGATCAGCACCGCGCGCCAGGGCAACATCCCCGGCGCGACCACCCGGAACCCCCACACCAGCGGTCCGACCAGGGCGAAGAGCACCGCGTAGAAGCCCAGCGCGACCGAGGCGACCCCGGCGCCGAACCCGCCGGTGCGGTCCAGGTCCGCCAGCACCGGGACCACCAGCAGCAGCGGGTAGAGCAGCACCGGCGTCACCAGCAGCAGCGGGACGACGGCCAGCCGGCCCCGCGCCCCGGTGAAGGTGTCCTGCTCGGAGGTGAAGCGCAGCAGGGCCCGGCGCAGGCCCTCTCCGTAGAAGGTCATCGGGATCAGCGCGAGCACCCCGCCCAGCGGGCTGAGACTGGTGCCCGCCTCGGCGAGGCGGGCGAGGGCGTCCGGCGCGCCCAGCTCGCCGGGCAGCACCCCGCCGAGCTCGGCGAGGTGGCCGCGCACGGCCTCCGGGCTGGTCCACAGCGAGGTCAGCGCCAGCGCCAGCAGCAGCAGCGGGACGACGGAGATCCCGGCGTAGAAGGTCAGCCCGGCCGCGATCAGCGACAGGTCCCGGCCCTTGAGCCCCCGGCGGACCGAGCGCATCAGGAAGTCGGCCTCGGTGTGCCACCGGGCGAGCCAGGACGGGCCGGTGGTCATCCCCTCCACTCCACCACCCCGAGCCCGGTGGCGCCCAGCGAACGGGTCAGCCGACGACGACCTCGCCGGAGAACCCGGTCACCTCGACCTCACCGGACGCCGCGACGGCGACGGTCACCTCGTCGTCCCCGATGCGCAGGCCCAGCACGGTGCCGTCCGCGACGCGGAACTGCAGCGGTAGCGCCACCCCCAGGTGCTCGCCGTCCAGCCGCACGTCGGCAGCGCCGGCGGGCACGGGCAGCGCCCGCAACTCGTCCAGCAATGCGGCCAGCACCCCGTCGCCAGTGGCCTGCACCTGCTGGCGCAGGCGCTCGAACAGGTGGTCGCGCCATTGGCCCAGGTTGACGATGCGCGAGGCCAGGCCCAGCGGATGCAGGCTCAGGCGCAGGACATTCACCGGCGCCTGCAACAGCGAAGCATCGGCTCCCGCCAGCAGGTGTGGCAGCACGCGGTTGTGCGCCACCAGGTTCCAGTGCCGGTCCACCGCCAGCGCCGGCCAGGGCTCGTGCGCGGCCAGGATGCGCT
>JAOPVM010000352.1 GCA_025966215.1 Klenkia sp. | reverse complement strand
GCGGCCCGCTGGGGCACCACCCCGGGCGCGGTCACCGTCACCGGCGGCGTGGTCTCCGGCCCCGGCGGGCGGACGGCGACCTACGGCGAGCTGTCCGCCGCCGCCGCCAGCCCGACCCTGTCGGTCGTGCTGGCCAGCCCGAAGCCCGCCTCGGCCGCGACGGTCGTCGGCACCCCGACCAACCGGGTGGACGCCCGCAGGATGGTCACCGGCCAGCTGGACTACACCCTCGACCTCGACGTCGTGCCGGGTGCGTCGCCCACGATGGTCCGTCGCCCGCCGACGATCAACGGCACCGTGCGCTCGGTGCAGAACCTGGCCGCGGTCAAGGCGATGCCCGGCGTGGTCGACGTCGTCACGATCCCCACCGGCGTCGCGGTGCTGGCCGAGACGTTCGGGCAGGCGCTGGACGGCAAGGAGGCCCTGCAGGTCACCTGGGGTCCGGGCACCGTGGACGGGGAGAACGACGCCACGATCAAGCAGAAGCTGCGCGGTGCGGCGCTGCCCTTCGCCGTCCCCCCGCTGCTGACCACCACGGTGGACGCCGAGTTCGACTTCGCCACCGTCAGCCACGCGCCGATGGAGACCAACTCGGCTATCGCCGACGTGCGGGACGGCCGGGCCGAGATCTGGTCGGGGTTGAAGTCCCCGATCGTGGCCCAGCAGACGATCGCCGCCGACCTCGGACTGCCGCAGTCCGCGGTCACGGTGCACGTCACGCAGGGCGGCGGGTCCTTCGGCCGCCGGCTGTTCTTCGACGCCGCACTGGAGGCCGCGCGCATCTCGAAGGCCGCGGGCAGGCCGGTGAAGCTGCTGTGGAGCCGGATCGACGACATGCGGCACGGTCGGGCGCGCGCGGCGAGCTTCCACCGGGTGCGGGCCACCGTGGCCGCCGGCCAGGTGCTCACCTTCGAGCACCGGGTGGCCAGCGTGGAGACCGACACCAGGCACGGCCTGGGCGAGATCCTCACCGCCGTCGCCGCCAGCCTGCCGGTGGGCGGCAACGCCAGCTTCGCCCAGACGATCTTCCTGACCACGATCCACTCGCCCTACGACTTCGGGGCGACCACGCAGCTGCTCACCGAGGTGCCGCTGCAGATGCACACCGGGTCGTGGCGCTCGGTGTACTCGGCCAACACCCGGGGCGCCGAGGAGATCGTGGTCGACGAGATCGCGGCGAAGACGGGCAAGGACCCGGTCGCGTTCCGCCGGGAGTTCCTCAAGCAGGACCGCTACCGGGCGGTGCTGGACAAGGTGGCCACCGAGGGCGAGTGGGGCCGGTCGATGCCGCGGGGCACCGCGCAGGGCATCGCCTTCCACGCCGAGTACAAGTCGTGCACCGCCTGCCTGGTCGAGGTGGACGCCCGCGACCCGGGCAACCCCCGGGTCACCCGGGCCACCATCGCCGCCGACGTCGGGCGCCCGATCAACCCGCGGGGCCTGGAGTCCCAGCTGCTGGGCGGGCTCACCGACGCGATCGGGACGACGTTCCGGGCCGGACTGCACATCGACGCCGGCCTGCCGCTGGAGGGCAGCTACTCGCAGTTCCACTACACCCGGCAGGCCGACAGCCCGCTGCGGACACAGGTGTTCGTGATGCCGGCCGACGGCGAGCCGGGGGGCGCCGGAGAGCTCGGTGTACCGGCGGCCGTGGGCGCGATCGCGAACGCCTACGCCCGGGCCACGGGCACCAGGCCGCGCAGCTTCCCGGTCAACTTCCCGGTCGACTTCGACCCCTTCCCCCGCTGAGCCAGGAGACGATCGAGATGCCCACCTACACCTTCCAGCTCAACGGCGAGACGGTCACCGTCGACGCCCCGGCCGACCTGCCGCTGCTGTGGGCGCTGCGGGACAAGCTCGGGGTCACCGGACCGAAGTACGGCTGCGGGATCGACGTCTGCAAGGCCTGCACCAGCCACCTCGACGGCGAGGCGATCAACCCGTGCGTCACCCCCACCGCCGACGTGGCCGGCCGCGAGGTGACCACGATCGAGGGCCTGGCCGGGACGTTCTCCGACGACCCGGACCAGCTGCACCCGGTGCAGGAGGCCTGGCTGGAGCAGGACGTCGCCCAGTGCGGCTACTGCCAGCCCGGCCAGATCATGGCCGCGGTCGCGCTGCTGAAGCGGACGTCGAACCCGACCGACGCCGACATCGACGCGATCGAGAACGTCTGCCGGTGCGGGTCCTACGTCCGCATCCGGGAGGCGATCAAGGCAGCGGCCGCCCGGATGTGACCCACCGGGCGGGGCCGGGGACCCACCGGGTGCCGCAGCCCCGCCCGGGGGGTGGCCACGTCGGGCAGGATGGGCCCATGGAGTTCCGGACGACCGTCCTCGCGGCTCGGCAGGACGCCACCGGTCTGCCGGTCCCCGACGACGTCGTCGCTGCCCTCGGCGCCGGACACCGGGCCGCTGCCGGCGGGCTGGACACCGCACCGCGCACCGTCGAACCGCCGGCCGTGGCGAGGCCCGCCGCCACGCCGGAGCGCCGCGTCCAGGCCGTGCTGGCGGCGCTGCCCGGGTGACGATCTCCCGTCAGGGCACCGACAGCGGCGAGCTGACCCAGCCCCTCCGGCTGCCGCTGCCGCTGCCGGTCGCCACCCCGCTGCCGGCCCGCACCGACGAGGCCTTCGAGCGGTTCGCCCGGCTCGCGGCCCGTCAGCTCCGGGTGCCGATCTCGCTGGTCAGCCTGGTCGACGCCGACCGGCAGGTGTTCCCCGGGGCGGTCGGGCTGCCCGAGCCCTTCGCCACCGAACGCTCGATGCCGATCTCCTGGTCGCTGTGCCAGCACGTGGTGACCACCGCGGGCCCGATGGCCGTCGACGACGCCCGCGAGCACCCGCTGCTGCGCGACAGCCTGGCCATCCCCGGTCTGGGGCTCATCGCCTACGCCGGGCACCCGCTGGTCGACGCCGAGGGCCGGGTGATCGGGGCGCTGTGCGCGATCGACACCCAGACCCGCACCTGGACCCCCGACGACCTGGGCAGCCTGGCCGACCTGGCGTCGGCCTGCTCGTCGGAGCTGCGGCTGCGCACCCTGCAGCTGCGGGCCGACGCCGCCGCGGACGCCGAGGCCGACTCCGGCCGGCAGTCCCGGCTGCTGCTGGCGCTGTCGGAGACGCTGAACCGCACCGAGACCGTCGCCGACGTCGCCTCCACGGTCGCCCAGCTGGCCACCCGCCGACTCGGGGTGGACCGGGCCGTGGTCTCCCTGCAGGAGGGGCATCGCCGGGACCTGGTGCCGGTCACCCCCGACGGACGGCCCGGCACGGGCAGCTGGCGACCGCGCCCCCAGGACGAGCCGCACCCGGCCACGCTCACCGCGCTGGACGGCCGGGAACGCTGGTTCCCCGACGCGGCGAGCACCCGCGCCGCCATCCCCGAGCTGACCGGGGACGTGGCCCCGTTCGAGGCCAACCTGCACCTGCCGCTGGACCTGGTCGGCCAGGAGCGGGCGGTGCTCAGCCTGGTGTGGACCACCCGCCGCGACGTCACCCCCGCCGGTCGGCTGGTGATCCGGGCGCTGGCCCGCTACGTGGCCCAGGCGCTGCAGCGGGCGCTGCTGCTCGCCGAGCGGCGCGGGGTCGCCGAGACGCTGCAGCGGGCCATGCTGACCGAGCTGCCCGCACCCGACCGGCTGGCCGTGGCCGCCCGCTACCTGCCCTCGCACGCCCAGGACCAGGTCGGCGGCGACTGGTACGACGCCTTCACCACCCCCGACGGCACCACCGTGCTGGCCATCGGCGACGTGACCGGGCACGACACCGCCGCGGCGGCCTCGATGGGCCAGCTCCGCACGCTGCTGCGCGGGTTCGCCTTCGACCGGTCCGAGGTGCCCTCCCAGTCGGTGCACCGGGTCGACCGGGCCGCTGCCGGCCTGGACCTGGACACCCTGGCCACCCTGCTCCTGGCCCGGGTCGAGCGGATGGCCGCCGGCGTCCGGGTCACCTGGTCCAACGCCGGGCACCCGCCGCCGCTGCTGGTGCGCCCCGACGGTGCCGTCGAGCTGCTGGCCACCCCGCCCGACGTGCTGATCGGCGTCGACCCGACCCGGCCGCGGCACGACCACGCCCGTGACCTGCCGGTCGGCAGCACCCTGGTGCTCTACACCGACGGCCTCGTCGAGCACCGCGACCGCGACCTCGACGTGGGCACCGGCGACCTCGCCCGGGCCCTGGCCGGCCAGCAGGACCGCCCGGTGGACGAGCTGCTCGAGGACGTGCTGACCAGCCTCACCGGCCCGGCCCGGGACGACGACATCGCCGTGCTCGCCGTCCGCGTCCTGGCCTGACCCGGTCTCAGCCGCGCGCGGTCCAGGCCGACCACAGCCCGGCGTAGCGCCCGCCGGCGGCGACCAGTGCGGCGTGCGTGCCCTCCTCGACGACCCGGCCGGCCTCGAGCACCACGACCCGGTCGGCCCGGGCGGCCTGGGTGAGCCGGTGGGCGACCACCAGCGTCGTCCGGCCCGCGGTGGCCGCCAGCGCGGCCTCCTCCAGGTCCCGGGCGCCGGCGCTGCCGGCCTCGGCGGTGGCCTCGTCGAGCACCGCGACCGGGGGGTCGGCGAGCACCAGGCGGGCCAGCGCCAACTGCTGGGCCTGCGGGGCGGTGAGCTCGCGGCCGCCCTCGCCCACGAGGGCCCCCAGGTCCGCCCAGTCCGCGCCGACGACGGTCAGTGCCGCCCGCACCTCGGCGTCGGTGGCCCCGGGCCGGGCCAGCCGGACGTCGTCGGCCAGCGTGCCGGCGAAGACGTGCACCTCCTGGCTGACCAGCCCCACGTGGGCGCGCAGGTCGGCCGGGGCGCCGTCGAGCAGCACCGTTCCGGTCCGCGGGGTGAGTCCACCGGCGAGCACCCCGGCCAGCGTGGTCTTGCCGGCCCCCGACGCTCCCACCAGCGCCACCCGCTCCCCGGGCGCCAGCTGCAGGTCGACGTCGATGAGCACCGGCGGGCCGTCGCCGTAGGCGTGCGACACCCCGCGCAACTGCACCGCCGGCCGGTGCGGGGTGCGCGCGGGCTCGCGGTCCGGGACGGCGGGCAGGTCCGCGACGCCCACCATCCGCACCAGGCTCGCCCCGGCCGACTGCACGTCGTCGAAGCTGAACAGCAGCAGCCCGAGCGGACCGAAGAGCCGGTGGAACAGCAGTGCCGCGGTGGTCACCGCACCGACGGTCAGGTCCCCGCCGCGCACCAGCACGAACCCCACCCCGAGCACGGCGGCCAGGCCCACGTACTCCGCCCGGTTCATCCGCCAGCCGAAGTCGGTGAACAGCCCGAACACCCCGACCGCGATGTCCCGGGCCCGCTCGGAGCGGTCGGTGACCACCGCGCGGTGCCGCTGCTCGTCGGCGTAGGCGTGCACGGTGTCGGCGGCCTGCACCGAGCTGACCAGCGCCTGGGACCGCTCGCCCATCGCGACCCGTTCGGCGGCGTAGCGGGGGGCCGAGCGCGGGAGGTACCAGCGCAGCGCGAGGACGTAGAGCGGGATGGCCACCAGCCCGGCCAGGGCCAGCCGCCCGTCCAGCGCCCCCAGTCCGACCACGGTCAGCAGCACGGTGAGACCTGCGCCGGCGACCTGGGGCAGCCCGCTGGTGACCGAGTCGGCCACCTTCGCCACGTCGTCCCCGACCCGGGACAGCAGGTCCCCGCCGCGCACCCGGTCCAGGGTCGCCGAGGACAGGTGCAGCGCACGGTCGACCACGGCCTCGCGCAGCCGGGCCAGCACGGTCTCCCCGAGCCGGGCGATGAGCAGTGCCGAGAGCCCGGTGAGGACGGCGACCAGCACGGCGGCGGCCAGCAGCCCGCCGACGTAGGGCCAGACCGACCCGCCGCCCCCCACGGCGTCCACCAGCCGGCCCAGCACCCAGGGGGCGATCAGCCCCGCCGCGGAGGCGGCCACCGCGGTGAGCGCGGTGAGCGCGCCGGCCAGGGGTCGCTCGCGCAGGTGGCCGCCCACGACCTGCGCCGCGCGCCGGCCGGTGGCGATCGGCAACAGCTGGTCGGTGGTGCCGCCCGGGACGCTGCTCACCGCAGCACCGCGGCGGCGTAGTCGGCGTCGACGGTCAGCTCGGCGTGCGTGCCCCGGGCCCGGACCCGGCCCCCGGCCAGCACGACCACCTGGTCACAGCGGCCCAGCAGGGCCGGGCTGCTGGTCACCAGCACGGTGGTCCGGGTCCGGCGCACCCGCGTGAGCCCCTCGGCGATGGTCTCCTCGGTGACCGCGTCGACGGCGGTGGTCGGGTCGTGCAGCACCAGCACCGCGGGGTCGCGCAGCAGGGCCCGCGCCAGGCCCACCCGCTGCCGCTGCCCGCCGGAC
>JAOPVM010000350.1 GCA_025966215.1 Klenkia sp. | reverse complement strand
ACCAGCCGGTCGCCGTCGTCGCCGCCCCGGCCCCGGTGGCACTGCAACCCGCGCCCGCCGTCCCCACCCCGGTCGTCGCGGCCGCCGCGCCGGTCGCCCTCCAGCTGTCACCCAGCACGCCGGTGCGGGTGCAGATCCCCGCCCTCGGGGTGACCTCGTCGGTCATCGACCTGGGCCTGGAGCGGGACGGGTCGATGGAGGTGCCCGGCGGCGCCTACCCGGTCGGCTGGTTCGACGGCAGCCCCACGCCCGGCGAGCTCGGGCCCTCGGTGCTGGCCGGGCACGTCGACTGGTCCGGTGAGCCGGGCGCCTTCTACGGCCTGCGCGAGCTGGTGCCCGGCGACGAGATCGTCCTGGACCGCGCCGACGGCAGCCGGGCCACGTTCGTCGTCGACGCCGTCGAGGAACACCCCAAGGACGAGTTCCCCTCCGACGCGGTCTACGGCGACATCGACCACGCCGGCCTGCGGCTGATCACCTGCGGCGGCTCCTTCGACGAGGACACCGGCGACTACCTGGACAACGTCGTCGTCTTCGCCTCACTGGTCAGCGGCAGCTGATCGGGGTGGTGGAGGACGAGGCAGAGACGCACGCCCCCGCCCCGGAGGCGCGCACGAACTCTCGGGGCGACGTCGTCACCGTCACGGCCATCGACGTGGACGGCGCCTGCACGCAGAGCTGCTCGTCCGATCCCGAGAACGGACACGTCCTCGCCGTCGACACGACCGTCACGACGGACCCCACCGTGCAGGACCACCCCTGCGTCTCGAACCACGCGGACCGACCTCGTCACCGTCGGCACCGACAGCTGCCCGAGCACCTCGGTCCTGCTCACCAGCGACGAGATCGGACCTGGCCCGACCCACGCCGGAACGACCCTGCGGGACCCTCCCGTCCCATCCGTTGCCCTGGTCCACGCCCCCGGCGGCCGGCACCCACGGCCGGCCGAGGGGCCACCCGACACCCGCGCAGTCCGACGACGGCGTCCAGGTCCTGCAGCTGCACGGGTGCGCCTCGGGCTGGGACGGCGGGCCGGGACGGCGAGAGCCGGAGGGGGTGAGCGGGTCACGGGGCGGGACTCCTCGCCGGAGGGGGCACTAAACTCGGGTGCACACCGAGCCATTCGTGTTCGAACGACCGTGAAGGCTCTCTCCTTGGCCCTGATCGCCTGCCCGGAATGCTCCTCCGAGGACATCACCGGCACCCCCCAGCCCGACAGCCGTCTGCTGATCCACTGCGCCGACTGCGGCCACGAGTGGCTGCGCGGCGAAGCCCGCCGCGACCCGGCCCGCCCGCACGTGCGCTCCGTGGACACGCTGCAGGGTGAGTTCCCCTCGGCAGCCGACGTCCGGCCCGACGTCCGGGAGCGGATCACCGCCCTCGAGGCCGAGTACATCGCACAGAAGCCCGACGCCGACCCCGACGTCGAGGGCTTCGCCGGCCGGTACCGCGAGCTGTTCCAGAAGGAGAACCTCTCCTCGGCCAGCCCCGAGGCGCTGCTGCACTTCGCCACGTCCACCACGCTGGCCAACCCGGGCAACACCTCCGGCTTCACCCGCGCCTGGAAGACCGCCGGGGACGACAAGGCCGCCGACGGCGTCCGCGCCTCCATCGAGCACCTGCTGTACGGCCCGGAGAGCCTGCGCGTCGAGGACCGGCTCACCCAGCTCGTCGAGGGCAAGAAGGGCCTGGGCTTCCCCTCCTTCAAGGAGCCGATGCTGACCAAGGTCCTCGCCGTCGTCGAGCCCGAGCGCTTCCTGCCGCTGCTGCGCTACAGCGCTGCCGCCGACGGCAAGAAGGAGATCGCCAAGGACGTCTTCGGCCTCGACCTGCCCCCGGTCGACAAGTCCTCCTTCACCGCCGGCCGGGTCGCGGTCTGGAGCAACGACCTGCTGCGCTCCCTCGTCGGCCTGGAGAACCCGCAGGACGCCGCGGCCTTCCTGCGTTGGGCCAAGGTCCGCCCGACCGGCTGATCCGTCCCCGGCCGGACCCTGCGCGGTCCGGCCGGGCGAGCACCAGCACCCGCGCGAGGACGACGGCGGGGATCTCGGCAGCAGGGTCGACGTCCGCAGCGGACCCGTCAGCACCTCGCCGCCGGCGTCGCGGGACAGCGGGCCCTCCAGCGCCCGCCGGTTTCAGCCGGGTGCCAGCACCGCCCAGCCGTGCGCAGGCAGGGTCCCGCCGTCCAGCCGCCCGGCGAGCAGCTCCCCGACGGCCGGGACGGCGGCGGGCTCGTCGGCCAGGTTGAGCGCGACGAGCAGGGCCTCACCGTCGGCCTCGGTGCGGTAGACGAGCTGGAGGTTGCTCAGGTGCTCGGTGGTCGTCCGGGCGCGGTGCAGCCAGCGGTGCCGACGGCGCAGCCCGATCAGCTCCTGGTGCAGCGCGACGACCGGGCCGCCCTCCACGGCCAGCGGGTCGGCGGGGAACTCCGGGCGGATCGCGTCGTCCCCACCGGCGCGGTGCTCCTTCACCCCGTGCCAGCCGAACTCGTCCCCGGACCACACCGCGGGGGTGCCGCCGACGGTCGCCCAGACGACGAGGGCGTGCGGCAGGTGCTGCTCCCCGACCTGGTCGACGATCCGGGTGACGTCGTGGTTGCCGACGAAGGTCCACGGCACGAAGGCGTCGAGGAACCCGTCGTGGCGCTGCAGGGCGTGGTCGAGCTCGAACAGGTTGCCCTCGGCGATCCCGTGCCACAGGCCCTGCCACAGCTCGTACTGGGTCACCGCGTCCATCGTGGACGTCGCGACGATGCCCGCGTAGTCGCCGTGGATGACCTCACCGACCACGTAGACGTCGGGGAACCGCTCCCGCACGGCGGGCAGCACCTGCGCCCAGAACCCCGGCGGGACGGCGTAGGCCGCATCGAGGCGCCAGCCGTCGACGCCGCGCTCGAGCCAGTGGCACAGCACGTCGACGACGAACTGCACGACGTCGGGCTGGGTGTGGTCGAGGGCGACCAGCCGGCCGTGGCCCTCGAACACCTCGGGCTCACCGTCGGCGCCCCGCCGGACCCAGTGTCGCTTCGCCGGGTCGGTGAACGCGGGGTGGCTGCGGCCGACGTGGTTGAAGACGCCGTCCAGCAGCACCCGGACGCCCGTCGCGTGGGCGGCGTCGACGAGGTCGCGCAGGTCCTGCTCGTCGCCCAGCCGGCTGTCGATGCCCAGGTGGTCGGTGGTGTCGTAGCCGTGCGTCTCGGCGGCGAAGACGGGGCCGAGCGCCAGCCCGTTGGCCCCGAGGGCGACGGCGTGGTCCAGCCAACCGGCGATGCGGGACAACCTGTGGGTGGTGGCTCGCTGCGCGTCGCGCTCGGCACCGACGAACCCCAGCGGGTGCACCTGCCACCAGATCGCGTCCTGCACCCAGTCGGGCACCGTGCCTCCTCGATCGCCGTCAGTGAGTTCGACTCAGTAGACTACGCCCGTGCCCCGGACCGACCGACGCCCCCGGACCAGGCATGACCCTGCCGTCCGCCGGGCCGAGATCCTCGCCGTCGCCACCGTGCTGTTCGGGGCGCACGCCTACCCCGAGGTCGCCCTCACCGCGATCGCCGAACGGGTGGGGGTGTCCGAGGCCCTGGTGCTGCGCTACTTCGGCACGAAGGCCGAGCTGTACACCGCCGTCGTCGACGCGGCGCTGACCCGGTTGCGCGCCGGGCACGACGCCGCCGACGCCGCCCTGCCGGCCGATGCTCCCCCGAGGTCCCGGGTCGCCCGCTCGATCGAGGTGTACCTCGACGCGGTCGCCGCAGCCCCGGTCGGCTGGTCGGCCCCGTTGCGCGGCGAGGGAGTCCCGGCCGCCGACCGCCTCCGGGCGCAGGCCCGCACCGGCTACGTCGACCGGCTCGCCGCCGTCCTCGACGTGGACCCCGCCGGGAACCCCGGGCTGGCCCTGCGCGGCTACCTGGGCTTCCTCGAGTCCGCCTGCCTGGCCTGGGCCGACCAGGGGTGCCCGCCGACGTCCCGCCCCGCCCTGCTCGCCATGTCCCTGGACGCCCTGCAGGCGGCGCTCACCGCCGCCCGCACGCCCCCGTGATCATCGCCGTGGGGCGCTGGGGGCGGGTCAGACGGCGGAGGTGAGGATGGCCCAGGGGTCGTCGCCGGCGACGGCGGCACCGAGGACGCGGGCCCAGGTGAGCTCGTTGCCGGCCTCGTCACGCCAGGACCACATGCGCTTGGTGAGGTGGTGCAGCCGGTGCTCCTCGGTGAACCCGATGGCGCCGTGCACCTGGTGGGCCTGCCGGGCGACGACCTCGACGCACCCGCCGGCGCGCACCTTCGCCGCTGCGGCGGCCAGCTCGGCGGGCTCCCCGCGGCCCAGGCGCTGGACGGCGGCGTCGACCAGGGCGGTCACCGCGGTCACCTCCCCGGCCATCTCGGCCAGCTGCATCTGGATGCCCTGGAACCTGGCCAGCGGGCGGCCGAACTGCACCCGCTCCCCCGCGTACTGCACGGTCCAGGCCAGCACGGTCTCGGCAGCCGCGGAGAGCTGCACGGCACGGGCCAGGGCGTACCGGGCCCGGACGTCGTCGGCGAGGGGCCCGACCTGCGCCTGCACCCCGTCGAACACGTAGGACCCGCGGGGCTCCCCGGCCAGGTTCGCCGCGTCCGTGGCGTCGAGCCCGGAGACGTCGACCAGCGCGAGCACGTCGCCGTCCGGTCCGGCCGCCACCACGGCCAGCCAGTGCGCGACCCCGGCCCAGGCGACGTCGACGGCAGTGCCCGTGAGCAGCCCCGAACCGTCCACCTGCACGGCACCGGAGACGGCGATCGACAGCGGCTGGGACGGGTCGGGCAGCGCCAGACCGGCG
>JAOPVM010000345.1 GCA_025966215.1 Klenkia sp. | reverse complement strand
GACGGGGTGACCGCGCCCGCCCCCGCGGACCCCGCTCCGCCCGAGCGCGTCCTCGGCCGGCTCACCCGGCGGGAGGACGGCCACCGGGCCGCCGTCGAGGGCCGCCCCGTGCCGCTGACCGTCCGCGGCGTCGGCCACCGGCTGGACGCCGCATGAACGACCGGCTGCCCCAGTTCGTGCTGGCCGGCGCGCCCAAGGCCGGGACGACGGCGCTGCACGCGGCGCTGGCCACCCACCCGGGGCTGTTCCTCTCCCCGGTCAAGGAGCCGAAGTTCTACCAGACCGACGGCCGGCCGCCGCCGCGCTCGGGGCAGCAGGGCCCCGGGGACGCGCACAGCGCCCGGGAGTGGGTCTGGCGTCGGGACCGCTACGTCGGGCTGTTCGCCGAGGCCCCCGAGGGAGCGGTGCGCGGGGAGAGCACGCCGTTCTACCTCTACGACCGGGCCGCCCAGCGCCGGCTGGTCGCCGATGTCCCGGACGTGAAGGTGGTCGCGGTCGTCCGCGACCCGGTCGACCGGGCGCTGTCGAACTGGGTGCACCTGCGCGCCGACGGCCTGGAGCCCGAGCCCGACTTCGGCCGGGCGGTGGAGCTCGAGGAGCACCGGATCCAGGCCGGCTGGGCGCCCTTCTGGCACTACACCGGGCTCTCCCGGTACGGGGAGCAGCTGCGTGACCTGCTGACGCTGCTCCCCCGCGAGCAGCTGCTGGTGCTCCGGTTCCGCGAGGTCGTCGCCGAACCGGCGCAGACGCTGGACCGGGTCAGCGCCTTCCTCGGCGTCGCCCCCGGGGTCGCGCACGCCGTCCCGGCGGAGAACGTCAAGCCCTTCCTCGCCGACACCCCGCGGTACCGGGCGCTGTCCCGGGTCGCCCGGGCGGGTGCGCAGGCCGGGGCGCTGCTGCCGCCGCAGGTCTGGCGCCAGGTCTCGAAGCCGTTGCTGGCCGCGCTGCACGCCGGCGCCACGACGCGGCCACCGCTGCCGGTCGAGGTGCGCCGGGCCGTGCTGGCGCGGGTGCTGCCCGACATCGCGCTGCTGGAGGAGGTGACCGGCGAGTCCTTCGACGACTGGCGCGCCGACACCGGGCGCGGGGACTACGCCAGCCGGGCCGCCCGGCAGGAGGGCCCGTGACCCGGGCTGGCAGCCTGGCCCCGGTGAGCTGGAGCCGAGCACGGGTGGAGCGCTTCTGGGCCGACGCCGAGGTGGTCGCCGTCCCCGACGACCCCCGCCCCGGCTCCTGGGTCGGTGGCCCGTCGGTCCAGCTGGTGGACGGCGTGTGGTGGCTGGCCCAGCGGCTGCGCCGTCCGGTGGGCGAGGGCCGCGGGTTCGCCAACTCGCTGTCCCGCTCGGACGACGGCGTGCACTTCGAACCGGTCGCCGCGCTGGGCAAGGACGCCTTCGGCGCCGAGTCGCTGGAGCGCCCCGCGTTGGTGCACACCCCCGGGGGCCGCTGGCGGGTCTACGTCAGCTGCGCGACGCCGGGCACCAAGCACTGGCGGGTGGACCTGCTGGAGGCCGACACCGTCGGGGGCCTGGCCACCGCGACCCCGCGCACCGTGCTGCCGGGGGACACCGGCAGCGCGGTGAAGGACCCGGTGGTCCGGTACGACGGCGAGCGCTGGCACCTGTGGGCCTCGGTGCACCCGCTGGACGACCCCGACGCGACCGACCGGATGACGATCGACCACGCCACCAGCACCGACGGCGTGGACTGGAGCTGGCAGGGCACCGTGCTCACCGGCACCCCGGGCACCTGGGACGCCCGCGGCGTGCGCCCGGCGACGGTGTGGACACACGCCGGCGACACCTGGGCGCTCTACGACGGTCGGGCGACGGCGGCCGAGAACTGGGAGGAGCGCACCGGCCTGGTCAGGGTGGGCACCGACGGCTGGACGCCGGTCGGGGACTGCCCGCTGCTGCAGAGCCCGCACGCCCCGCACGGGCTGCGCTACGCCGAGGTGGTCGTCCTGCCCGACAACACCCAGCGCTGGTTCTACGAGGCCACCCGGGCCGACGGCGCGCACGAGCTGCGCACGGTGCTGCTGCGCGACTGACCCCGGCCGGTCGGCGCCGCGCTGTCCCACCCCCACGGCAGACTGAACCCCGTGGAATCGTCGCCGGAGGCCGTGCTCACCCGGTTGCGACCCCTGCTGCGGGCGGTGCACGAGGCGTTGTCGGCCGGCGTCGCGGTCAGCCACGCCATCCACCGCCAGCACGGCTGGCAGCCCGCCGCCGACCCGCACCTGGACCGTCAGCTGGTACGCCGGCACGCGATGGAACAGCTGCTGCCCTGGTCGGCGTCGATCGGCGAGCAGCTCACCTTCGACGTGGGCGACGCCGGCGGGGAGAACCTCGGCCTGCCGATGTCCGGGCTCATCGTCACCACCGGCGCCGACGTCGTCCGGGTCTGGCACTCCGAGGACGGCGAGCTGCCGCCGGGGGACACCCGGGCGCTGCAGGCCTTCTACAGCCAGTCACCGGTCCAGCAGACCCAGCTGGTGCTCGAGGGCGCCCCGCCGGCCGGCAACCACCTGGCGCTGCTGTGGGCCGACCGGGCCGGTGCGCTCAGCCGGCTGGAGCTGGTCCGGCCGTGGTGGCGCGGGGGCCGGCACCCCGAGGCCGACTGGCGGGTGGACCTGCTCCGCCAGCCGGCCTGAGACCGCTCAGACCACGTGCTGCTGGTCCGCGGTGCCCAGCACCCGCGGCCAGTTCGCCGGGACGACGACGTCCTCCGGGCGCAGGTCCTTGACGTCGCGGTGGCCCAGCCCGAGCACGGCGGAGTCGATGCCGCTGCGCAGGATGTCCAGCACGTTCTCCACGCCGGCCTGCCCGTTGGCCGCCAGCCCCCACAGGTAGCCGCGGCCGATCATGGCGGCCTTGGCGCCCAGGGCCAGGGCCTTGACGACGTCGGAGCCCCGGCGGATGCCGCCGTCGGTGACGACCTCGACCTGGTCACCCACGGCCTTGGCGATCGCCGGCAGCGCCCGGATCGAGGCCGGGGTGCCGTCGAGGTTGTTGCCGCCGTGGTTGGAGACCGAGATGGCGGTGACGCCGGCGTCCACGGCGCGGTGCGCGTCGTCGACCCGCATGACGCCCTTGAGCATGAACGGCCCGCCCCACTGCTCGCGCAGCCACGCGACGTCCTCCCAGGTCGGGAGGGGGGTGCCCATCCACTCGCCGTAGGCGCCGAAGAACGTCGGCGCGGGACCACCGCCGGCCGGGGCCAGGTTGGGGGTGGTCAGGTCGGGGATCGCGCCGGTCTTGAGCCAGGTGTAGAGCCACTGCGGGCGCAGCGCGACCTCGGGGCCGAACTGCAGCGCGGCCTTCAGGTCGACCTTCTCGGGGATGGCCGGGGAGCCCCAGTCACGACCGTTGGAGAACGACCAGTCCAGGGTCATGATCAGCCCGACGCAGCCGGCCGCGCGGGCCCGCTCCATCCGCTGCACCAGCACGTCGCGCGAGCCCACCCAGTACATCTGGAAGAAGGTCTGCGGGCTGGCAGCGGCGACCTCCTCGACGCTCTTGGAGGCGAAGGAGCTCAGGCCCATCGTGATGCCCCGGGCGGCGGCGGCCCGGGCGACGGCGACCTCGCCGTCGGGGTGCACGGCCTGCACCCCGGTCGGGGAGATCATCACCGGCATCGACAGGGGCTGGCCCATCACCGAGGTGGTGAGGTCACGCTCGCCCTGCAGTCCGGCCACGTGCGGGGCGAAGCCCAGCTCGGAGTAGGCGCGGGTGTTGTCCTCGATGGTGTTGCCGCGCTCGGAACCTGCGATCAGGGCCCCGTAGACGGACTTGGGGAGTCGCTTCTTGGCGCGACGCTGCGCCTCGGCGACGGTCTCGAACCACTGGTTGGCCATGGGGTGTCCTCCTCGGGCGGCCGCGGTGCCGCACTGTGCTGTGAGTCTCAGGATGCCCTGTGACACTCAGTGCCACCACCCCCGGGCGGATCCGGTCCGACCCGGGGCCGATGAGAGGGAGTCCCCCGTGCCCCACCTGCTGCACCTCGACGCCTCGGTCGACCCACGTACGTCTTCCTCCCGCCCGGTCACGGCGGCCTTCGCCGCGGCGTGGCGGGCCCGGGGCGCCGAGCACACGGTCACCCACCGCGACCTGCAGGCCGACCCGCCGCCGCACCTGCCCGACGCCGCGCTGCACTGGGCACCGGCCCTGCGCACCCCGGCCGAGGCCGGGGCGGGGGTGGACGACACGGTGCAGCAGGAGCTGCTGGCCGAGTTGCTGGCCGCTGACGTCGTGCTCGTCGGGGCGCCGATGTACAACTGGTCGCTGCCCTCCACGCTCAAGGCGTGGGTCGACCACGTGCACGTGCTCGGGACGACGGTGCCCTTCGGCGAGCTGACCGGCCAGCCGCTGGCCGGTCGCACCGCCGTCGTGGTGTCCAGCCGGGGCGCCGCCTACGCACCGGGCAGCCCGACCGCGGGCATGGACCACACGGTGCCGCCGCTGGCGCTGGTGCTCGGGCAGTCGTTCGGGATGACCGTCGAGGTGGTCACCCTGGACCTCACGCTGGCCGGGCGGGTGCCGGCCATGGCCGACCTGCAGGCGACGGCGACCGCCCAGCGGGAGGCCGCCGTCGCGCGGGTGCAGGAACTGGCCCGCGCCCTGGGGTGACCCGGGTCAGCGGGCCTTCTGCTTGATCGCGTCGACAGCGCCCTTGAGGCTGGGCTGGGAGGCGTTGGTCTTCGCCTTCTCCGCCTTGGGCTTCTTGGTCTCGCGACCGCCCTTGTTCTTGCCGGCCATGGTGACTCCTCGCCACCGGCTCGCCGGCGGACGGTCCTGGAGCTCGGTCCGAGGTGGCGTGCGCCTGCGGCTGGATGGACGACGCTACGCGCCCCGGGACGCAGCACAGCCCGCCCCGGTCGGGCCGGGGCGGGCTGTCGCGCTGCTGGGGTCGCGCTGGGGTGGTGCTGGGGTCAGCGGGTGGTGCCGCGACCGTCGGTGCCGCGGGTGGTGTCCACGCCGTCCTGCACCTGCTCGATCTCCTCGTGCGCGACCTCGGCCTGCACGCGCTGCTCCTCGGTGACGGTCTCGGTGCCCAGGCGGACCCGCTCGACCGGCACGGTCTCCTTCTCCACCACGGGACGCTCGGCGTGCAGCGTGACCTCGTGCTCCTCCTCGGTCAGGTTGCCACCGGCGAGGGCGGAGTCGCGGTTGGCGTCGGTGATCGGCTCGCGCTCGACCCGGACCTCCTCGTGGGTGACCGGGACGGTGCGCGTGACGTTCTCGGTGACGACGTGCTTGCGCAGTCGGGCCCGGCCCACCTCGGTGGTCTCGGTGCCGACGGTCAGCCGCTCCTCGGAGCGGGTCATCGCGTCGTCGGTGACCGGGCCGGAGGTGTCGCGGCCCACGGTGCCGGCCTGGTTGCGGGTGCCGGTGAGGGTGCTGTCGTGGTCCTCGGTGGACCGGGCGGCGTGCTGGCCGCGGTCGTCGAGGTCGTCACCGAGGCGGGCGGTGCCGCCGCCGGTGCGCGTACCGCGGTCGTCGAGGTCGTTGCCGACCACGCCGCCGGTGACGCCCGCGGTGCGGGTGTCCGTCGTCGAGGCAGCCGTGTTGTCGGCGAAGCCGTAGTGGCGGTACAGCTCCTGCTCCTCCTCCGGGGAGAGGTGCTGGTCGGCATCGACCTTGGGGGCGTCCTTGACGGCGGCCTTGGAGACCGGGACGCGGACGCCACCGTCGGCCAGGTCGGCGTCGCGCAGCGGGACGAAGGTCGACTTGGTGCCGAACAGGCCGGTCTTCACGGTGACCCACTCGGGGTTGCCGGTCTGGTCGTCGAGGAAGACCTCGGAGGCGGTGCCGATCTTGTCGCCGTCGGCGTCGTAGACGTCGCTGCCGATGACCTGGTCGATGCTGTTGGTGTCGATCACTGTGAAGCTCCTCGTGTCGGTGCGTGGGGGTGCTCGTGCAAGCTCTCTCCAGCACTGCCCGACCGACCGGGAGGTGGAAACGGGCGGTCTGGAACCCGTTTTCCCAAACACCGTCCGGGCGTGTCGTTCCGTCGGCTCCTCGTGCCCGGTGCGGAGACTCGGTCGGTGCCTCCTCGCTCCCCGTACGACTCGCTCGTGCACCCGCGGACCCAGAAGAAGCCGCTCCCCCAGGTGGAGGCGGAGAAGGACCTGGTCGTCGAGGACCCGAGTTCGGGGTTCGTCGGCGCCGTGATCCGGTGCGAGAAGGACGTCGTCCACCTCGAGGACCGGTTCGGCCGGGTGAAGGGCTACCCGCTGGGCCCGGGGTTCTGGGTGGAGGGCCGCCCGGTGGTGCTGGTCCGCCCGACGAACCCGGCCGCAGCCGGGTCGGCCCGCAGTGCCTCCGGGTCGACCTACGTCGTCGGCGCCCGCGCCCGGGTGGCGCGGGAGGGCCGGATCTACGTGGAGGGCAAGCACGACGCCGAGCTGGTGGAGAAGGTCTGGGGCCACGACCTGCGCATCGAGGGCGTGGTCGTCGAGCCGCTGCACGGCGTGGACGACCTGCCCGGCATCGTGCAGGAGTTCCGGCCCTCGTCGGGTCGTCGGCTCGGGGTGCTCGTGGACCACCTGGTAACCGGCTCGAAGGAGACCCGGATCGCCGCCCGGGTCACCGGCGCACACGCCCTCGTCGTGGGCCACCCGTTCATCGACGTCTGGGAGGCGGTGAAGCCCTCGGTCGTCGGCATCCGTGCCTGGCCGACCGTCCCGAAGGGCGAGGACTGGAAGGGCGGGGTCTGTCGCCGACTGGGCTGGGAGGACGACACCGGCTACGTCTGGGCCCAGCGCATCCTCGCCCGGGTGCAGACCTGGACCGACCTGGAGCCGGCGCTGATCGGCCGGGTCGAGGAGCTCATCGACTTCGTCACCACCGACTGACCCGGACGCACGGGAGCCCGCCCCCGGATCGGGGACGGGCTCCGTGCGTGGCGGCCTCGGCCGCCGGGGGATCAGCTCGGGATCATGTTGAACGTGTCCGGGTCGGGGCCGGTCCGCTCGTCCCGGTTCAGCGCGGAGATCGAGGTCATGTCGTCCTGGGACAGCTCGAAGTCGAAGAGCGCGAAGTTCTCCTCGACCCGACTGCGGGTGACCGACTTCGGGAACACGATGTCACCGCGCTGGATCGCCCAGCGGAGGGTGACCTGCGCGGGGGTGCGGTGCACGCGCTCGGCGACCCGCACGATGGCCGGGTCGTCGAGGACCTTGCCCCGGGCGATGGGCGACCAGGCCTCGGTCAGGATGCCGCGCTCGGCGTTGTAGCCGCGCAGCTCCTCCTGGGACAGGTAGGGGTGCACCTCGATCTGGTTGACCGCCGGGGTGACGTCGGCCTGGTCGCGCAGCTTGTTCAGGTGGTTGCTGTGGAAGTTCGAGACGCCGATCGCGCGGGCCTTGCCGTCGCGGTACAGCTGCTCCATGCCCTTCCAGGTCTCGACGAAGTCGATGTCGATGCCCGGCAGCGGCCAGTGGATCAGGAACAGGTCGACCCGGTCCATCTGCAGGTCGGCGAGCGTCTGGTCGATCGCCTTCGCGACGTCGGCCTCGGCGTGGAAGCCGTTGTTGAGCTTGGAGGTGATGAAGACCTCGTCACGGGAGAGACCGGAGTCGCGGAAGCCCTCCCCGACCTCCTTCTCGTTGCCGTACATCTCGGCGGTGTCGATGTGCCGGTAGCCGACCTCGAGGGCGGTCCGCACGGCCTCCCGGGTGTTCTCGGGCTCGATCTGGAACGTGCCGAAGCCCAGCTGGGGGATCTCGACGCCGTTGTTCAGGGTGATCATGGGGATGGCCATGGGTCTCCTCCTCGTGGTGGTGCGGATGCGGGTGGGGCACGTCGCCCTCGGCGCGGCCGCTCGCCGCTGCACTACCCGGTCGTGCAGCACTCAACCGGTCAGGAGTGGTCGAGCAGCTCCGCGCGCGGGCCGCAGGCCCGCAGGTCCAGCGCCCAGGAGGCGGGCAGCTCGTCGGCGGTCAGCTCGCCGAGGGTGCGGGGCACGCCCCCGACCTCTCAGGCCGCCACGCGCTCCCGGGCCGGACGGCGCAGGACGGCCGCACCGACCAGCG
>JAOPVM010000333.1 GCA_025966215.1 Klenkia sp. | reverse complement strand
CTCCGGCGTCCCCAGCCCGTTGTAGGTCAGCGCCCCGGTGAGCCGGCCGGCCAGCACCGCCTCGCCCGCCGCCGGGTCGGCCACCGCGGCCCGCAGCGTCTCCTCGACCTGGCCCACCACCTGCTCGCTCACCGCGTGCCCGGCGCGCCGGGCCAGCTTGGCGGCCTCCCGGGCCAGCGCGCGCACCACCTGCTGGCGCTGCTTGCCCAGCTCGCGCATCGCCTCGGGGTCCAGGGAGTCCTGGGCCGAGCGGAGCAGCTCGCCCAGCGACACCAGCTCCTGCACCTGGTCCCCCGCCGAGCGGACCAACGTGTTCACCGTCCAGCCGGCCAGTGTCGGCTTGCCCAGCGCACCCAGCCGGCGGGCCAGCACCTTGTCGGTGCGCTTGGCCTTCGCCACGGCGTCGTCGCGGGCGGCGATGAACTCCCCGGGCAGCGCGGCGTACAGCTCGTCGGCGACCTCGTCGAAGTCCACGGCGCCCATTGTGGAGTGACAGGGGCGCGTTCTCCGTGCCCTGCCACTCCACGTCAGGTGACCAGGCCCTCCGAGCGCATCCAGTCCAGGGCCACGTCCACCGGCTCCTCGCCGTCGACGTCCACCCGCCGGTTGAGCTCGATCATCACCTCGTCGGTGATCAGCGGGGTGATCCCGGCGAAGACGTCGGCGAGCTCGGGGTGCGCCTCCAGCGTCGGCGTGTAGAGCACCGGGGCCACGTTGTACGCGGGGAAGAACTGCCGGTCGTCCTCCAGCACGGTGAGGTCCAGGGACTCGATCCGCCCGTCGGTGGTGAAGACCTCGCCGAAGGTGCAGGTGCCCTGGTCGGTGGCGGTGTAGACCGCGCCGGTGTCCAGCGTGGAGACGTTGTCGCGCGGGACGCCGTCCGGGCTGCCCAGGGGCAGCTCGTAGGTCTCCAGCATGGGCACGAAGCCGTCGTTTCGGCTGGCGAACTCCGCCTCGACGCAGAACGTCCGCTCCTCCACCGGCAGCGAGGCGATGTCGGACAGCGTGCTCACCCCCAGGTCGGCGGCGGCCTCGCTGCGGACGGCGAACGCGTAGGTGTTGTTCATCTCCGCCGGGGGCAGCCAGGTGAGGTCGTTGGCCAGGTCGGCCTCGCGCACCGCCTCGTACTGCTCCTGCCGGTCCGGGATGCCCTCGGGCTCGCCCAGGTAGGTCAGCCAGGCGGTGCCGGTGTACTCCCAGTTCATGTCGATCTCGCCGGTGGTCGCGCCGGTGCGCACCGGCACCGAGCCCGGGATGTTCGTCCGGTCGAGCACGTCGAAGCCGGCCGTCTGCAGCGCGATGACGGCGATCTTGCCGAGGATCAGCTGCTCGGTGAAGTTCTTGCTGCCCACGACCAGCTCGACGCCCTCGGCACCGTCGACCGGCCGGATGAGGCCCGGCCCGGCCGCGGGGGTGTACTGGTTGGCGGCCTGCAGACCGCACCCGGCCAGCAGCAGGGGCGCGGTCAGCAGGGCGGCGGCGGAGCGGCGCATCACAGTCCCTTCGGGCGGGCGACGGTCTCCACGACCCGGCCCAGCCAGTCCACGGCCAGCGCCAGGAGCGCGACGAGCAACGCGCCGCTGTACAGCAGCACGTCGAGGTTGAGGTTGATCCCGGTGGTGATGAGCAGGCCCAGGCCGCCGCCGTCGATGAACGTCGCCAGCGTCGCGGTGCCGACCAGGAGCACCAGGGCGGTGCGGACGCCGGCCAGGATCACCGGGACGGCCAGCGGCAGCTCCACGCGCAGCAGCACGGTCAGCGAGCCCATGCCCATCCCACGGCCGGCCTCGACCAGCCGGGCGTCCACGCCCTGCAGCCCGACCATGGTGTTCCGCAGCACCGGGAGCACCGAGTACAGGACCAGGGCGAGGACGGCGGACCGGAAACCGAACCCGAGCCAGGTGGCCAGCAGCACGAACAGCCCGATCGCGGGGGCGGCCTGCCCGGTGTTCGCGATGCCCAGCACCACCGGGGTGGCCCGCCGGAACGGGCCCCGGGTGAGCAGCACGCCCAGCGGGATCCCGACCAGCAGCACGACGACCGCGGACACCAGGACCAGCCACAGGTGGTCGACGATGCTGCCGCCCAGCGCCGACCAGGCCAGCGGCCGGGCCTCGGCATCGGTGAGCGTGGCGGTGGACCGCCAGACCACGAACGCCGCCAGCACGACCAGGATCAGCGCGGGCTGCACCAGCAGGCCCCGCCAGGCGGTGCCGGTGCGGCGCCCGCCGGGCTCGACGTCGACCGCCGGGTCGACCGCGGCCGTCATCCGCGGGTCTCCCCGCGGGTGGCCTGGATCGCGGCCATGACCTGCTCCACGGCCAGCACCCCGGCCACGACGTCCCGCCGTCCGGTGACGACGACGCCGCCCTGGCTGGCCGCGAGCATGGTGTCCAGCGCGTCGTTGAGGGTCGAGCGCAGGCCGACCACCGGCAGCCGGTCGTCCCGGGTGTCGGGCACGGTCGTCGTCCGGGAGAGCTCGGCGACCGAGGGCCAGCTGATCGGGCGGTCCCGGGCGTCGGTGACGACGACGTACTGCTCCCCGGCCTCGGTGGCGCGGGCGACCACGGCGGCGGCGTCCTCGCCGGCCTGCGCGGTGACCGGGGTGTGCAGCTCGGTGTCCCCGACCCGGGTCAGCGTGAGCTGCTTGAGCGTGGCGCCGGCACCGACGAAGTCCGCGACGTAGTCCTCGGCCGGCTCGGCCAGGATCGCCTCGGGGGTGTCGTACTGCACCACCCGGGCGCCGACGTCGAAGACCACGATCTTGTCCCCGAGCTTGACCGCCTCGTCGAAGTCGTGGGTGACGAAGACGATCGTCTTGCCCAGCTCCTCCTGGATCCGCAACAGCTCGTCCTGCAGCCGCTGGCGGGTGATCGGGTCGACCGCACCGAAGGGCTCGTCCATCAGCAGCACCGGTGGGTCGGCGGCCAGCGCCCGGGCCACCCCGACCCGCTGCTGCTGGCCACCGGAGAGCTCCCTGGGGAACCGGTCGCGGTAGACCTCGGGGTCCAGGCCCACCAGGTCCAGCAGCTCGTCCACCCGCTCGGCGATGCGCTTCCTGTCCCACTTGAGCATCCCGGGCACCAGCCCGACGTTGGTGCCCACGGTCATGTGCGGGAAGAGCCCGCCGGCCTGGATCACGTAGCCGATCCGGCGGCGCAGCTGGTCGGGGTCCTGCCCGGTGACGTCCTCCTCGCCGAGGAAGACCTTCCCGCCGCTGGGCTCGATGAGCCGGTTGAGCATCTTGAGCAGGGTGGTCTTCCCGCAGCCGGAGGGCCCGACGAACACGACCGTCTCACCGGCGGCGATGTCCAGGTCCACGGAGTCCACGGCCGGCTTCTGCTGCCCGGGGTAGCGCTTGGTGACGCCCTCCAGCCGGATGGCGACACCGCTGACGGCGCGGTCGGCGGGTGCGGTCACGCTGGTCTCAGACACGGATGCCCCTCGAGGTGGTGAGGCGACCGACGACCACGAGCACCACGTCCAGGACGAGGGCCAGCAGGACGACCGCGATGGTCCCGACCAGGGTGGCGTTCAGCGCGTTCGCGCCCCCGAGCCGGGAGAGTCCGGAGAAGATCAGGCTGCCGAGGCCGGGGCCCAGCACGTAGGCGGCGACGGCGGCGATGCCCATCACCATCTGGGTGGAGACCCGGACGCCGGCCAGGATCACCGGCCAGGCCAGCGGGAGCTCGACGCGCACCAGGGTGGCCAGCCGGCTCATCCCGATGCCCCGTGCGGACTCCACCAGCGACTGGTCGACCCCGGCCAGGCCGACGACGGCGTTGCGCAGCACCGGCAGTGCCGCGTAGAAGACGACGGCGACGACCGCCGGGGTGATGCCGAAGCCGAAGGGGGCCAGCAGGAGACCCAGCAGGGCGAAGGACGGGATCGTGAGCCCGATCGCCGAGACGCTGTTGGCCAGGCCGGTGATCCGGGGGCTGCGGTAGGCCAGCACGGCCAGCCCCACCGCGAGCACGGTGGCCAGCAGCACGCACTGCACGACCAGGCTGACGTGCTGGTAGGCCTGGAAGGCGATCAGCTCACGCCGGTCGAGGAGGTACTGCCACACCGGTCCACCACCCCTCTCTCGTCCTGGGCAGCCGCCGGGGGCGGCCATGGCACAGCGAGGGAGGTCGTCGTCTGGGCCCCCGCTCAGCGAGCCGGCGGACCACCACCGACTCGTTACGACTGCGTGACACCGTGCCACAGCGGTCCCACCTGCCGCACGTCAGCAGAGGTAACGATGGGGTCACGCCCACCCGTCGGGGGGCGTTTGGGACCCCTCCCCGGCGGTGAGGACAGAGGTGGCAGCAGAGGAGCACCCGATGACCGTGCACGACCACGCCCACGACGTCCCCTACACGGTGACCACCCACCCGGGTGGCGACGGCGACCTCGTCGCAGCCGTCACCGGGGTGCTCGACTCGGCCTACGACCCGGCGTTGCAGCACGACCTGCTGACCGCGCTGCGGGAGGCCGCAGACGTGCTCACCGTCGACCTGTCCGACGTGCACTTCTTCGGCTCGGCCGGGGTGACCGCGCTGGTCTGGCTCAGCCAGCACCCCGAGGCCGCCGGCAAGCGGGTGCGGGTGGTGGCCACCAGCCGGATCGTCACCGGGCCGCTGGAGCTCACCGGCCTGCTGCAGCAGCTCGACGTGAGCGGGATGCCCGTGCACGCGGTGCCCCCCGAGGACCGCACCGGCCCTGCGGTCCCGCCCTCGAACGGGCCGGGTGCCCCGGTCTCGGATTGACTGGCCGCATGTCCACGAACGCCGAGAAGGCCGCGGAGCTCCTCCGCCTGCACACCGCCCCCGAGCTGCTGACCGTCGTCAACGTCTGGGACGTCATCACCGCGACCGTCGTCGCCGACCTGCCCGGCACGAAGGCCCTGGCCACCGCCAGCCACTCCATCGCCGCCTCGTACGGCTACGCCGACGGGGAGAACATCCCGGTCGACACCATGATCGAGGCCGTCGGCCGGATCGCCGGCGCCGTGTCGGTCCCGGTGTCCGCCGACCTCGAGGGCGGTTACGGCGACGCCGGCGAGACCACCCGCAAGGCGATCGGCGTCGGCGTCGTCGGCGCCAACCTCGAGGACCAGATGAAGCCGCTGGACGACGCCGTGGCCGCCGTCCGCGCCGTGGTCGCCGCCGGTGAGGCCGAGGGCGTGCCGTTCGTGCTCAACGCCCGCACCGACGCCTTCGTCAAGGCCGGGGACCGCCCGGCGGCCGACGTCCTCGCGGACGCGATCGAGCGCGGGAAGGCCTTCCTCGAGGCCGGCGCGTCCTGCGTGTTCGTGCCCGGCCGGCTCGACGAGCCCACCGTGGTGCAGCTGGTCGAGGGGATCGGCGAGCGCCGCGTCTCGGTGATCAACGTGCCCGGCTCGCTGCCCCAGGCCCGGCTCGCCGAGCTCGGCGTGGCCCGGGTGTCCTTCGGCCCGTGGACCCAGCGCCTCGCGCTCACCGCGTTCGCCGACTTCGCCACCGACGCGATCGCCGGCGGCAACCTGCCCGACGGGGTCCGCCCGCTCAACTGAGCCACCGCCCGCGCCGGCAGTCAGCTGCCGGCGCGGGTGACCGCGGCGCAGAAGCGCGCGTGGTCGGCCGCGGTCTCGGCCAGCGGGTCGAGCACCTCGGCCCGGGCCACCGCGGCC
>JAOPVM010000410.1 GCA_025966215.1 Klenkia sp. | reverse complement strand
CCCGGGTTGCCGTAGTCGTCGGTGACGACGGCGTACTCGTACCCGGCCGCCTGGACCGCGGCCACAGCGTCGTCGTCGAAGCTGCCGTACGGGTAGCAGAAGCCGGGGACCGATGACCCGGTCATCTCCTCCAGGACCTCGCGGCTGCGGAGGGCATCCGCCCTGACCGCGGCATCGCCACGACCGGCGTGGCGGACGTGGTTCAGGCTGTGGCTGCCGATCTCGTGGCCGGCCGCTGCCACAGCCGCGACCTGGTCAGGGCTGACGAGGGGCACCTGCGGTGCGTCGTCCCAGGTGTTCGTGCACGACATCGAGCCGACGACGACGTACAGCGAGGCTCGGACGCCATGTGCCTCGAGCACGGGCATCGCGTGCTCGACGAAGTCGGCGTAGCCGTCGTCGAAGGTCAGGCCGACGAGCCGCCGGTCTCCTGCACGCCACCCGTGCAGGAGCTCGCGCATGGGCACAGGGCGCAGGCCGAGCCGCCGCAGCGTCGTGAGCTGCTGGTCCAGTCGGTCCGGGTGTACCCGTAGCCCGAACGGGTCTGCAGCGCACGACGGGCTCACGGAGTGGTACATGAAGACCGGCGGGGAGCTGCGGGCGTGCAGCATCGTCGTAGTACCGGTCTCCATGGCTCCTCCTGGTGCCGGGATCCGGCGGCTCGGCCCGGGCCTCTGTCGCCCGTTCTCCCACGGTTCTCGACAAGACCAGCAGGTCCGTTGAGCAGAGGCCCCTGTAGAGGGCCCAACGCCACCCACATGGGTGAGGCCCGAGGGGACGCCGCCGTCACTGCAGGGGTGCACGTGCGGGTCCTCTTGTTCACCCGTCGGGGGGTACGGACCCCTCCGGACTCTGGTCTTACGGCCTCGATGTCGATCTCCTCGCCGGGGAGCCGCCCGGGCTGCCGTCGAGGAGAGCCGCATGACCCACAGCCACGCGCAGTACCTGGACCGCCGGCACATCTCCGAGCTCGACGGCATCCGCGCGGTGGCGATCCTGCTGGTCTTCACCGCCCACCCCGTCTACCCCGGGGTCTGGCCGTCCCTGCACGGCGCCACCGGGGTCAGCGTCTTCTTCGTCCTCTCGGGCTTCCTGATCACCACGCTCGGACTCCGCGAGACCGCCCGCAGCGGACGCTTCGGCCTGGGTTCGTTCTACGTGCGGCGGCTGTTCCGCATCTACCCGCTGTTCTTCGCCGTGCTCGCGCTATACAGCGCGCTGGTCCTGGTGGCCGGGATGCGGCCGGAGGCCCGCGGCGCCTTTCTCGACGAATTGCCGTGGATGGTGTTGTTCGTCCCCGAGCACGCCATGTTCTTCAACGACAGCGGGGTGCACATCCCGTTCGACGGCTCCTGGTCGATCGGGATCGAGGAGAAGTTCTACCTGGTGTGGCCGCTGTTGGGTCTGGTGCTCCTCGCCGGCCGCTTCCGCAGCCGCGTCGTCGCCCTCGTGCTCGCGACCGCTGTCTTCGGTGCCGCCGGCTTCCTCGACCCGAGCCAGCCCGGGGGGTGGAACCACGCCCTGCAGCCTTACGGGTTGATCGCCATCGGGTGTCTGGTGGGGGTGCTGTTGCACGAACGGCGGTGGTATGACCGCCTCTCGTGGTTGGGACGCCCGCAGCCGATGATCGGCGTCGGGGTCTTCGTCCTCGTCCTCCAGTTCGGCACGGACCTGGCCGAGCTCGGCCGCCCGCTCTACGTGGCCTACGGCGCCGTCCTCGCGGCCGCGCTGATCGGGGCGGTGACCCACTCCGGGTCGGGCACCGGGTGGCTGCGGTCGCGCCCGATGGCCTTCCTCGGTCGGATCTCCTACGCGTTCTACCTGACCCACAACTTCGCCCTCAACGCGGCTGAGGCCGTGATCCCGCAGCGGTCCTTCTTGCTGTCGCTGCTGTCCTCGGCGATCGCCATGGTGCTGGCCGTCGGGCTCGCGTGGGTGCTGCACGTGACGGTCGAGAAGCCGTTCATCGAGCTCGGTCGCCGGGTCGTCGGGACCCGCCGCCGGGCCCGCACCCTGCCCACCGTCGGGACCACCGAGGTCGGCGGGTCAGGACCGGCCGAGCCGGAGGAGGCGCCGGCGCGGCAGGGAGACCCCGAAGAGGTCTCGACCGCCCGCAGCTGACCCGGGTGGGTGAAACGCCTCCCCCGACGGGAGGAGGTGGATCACAGAGCCCTCTACAGCGCGTCGCGACGCGCCGAAGGTGCCGTGACGGGTACGTGCATCGACAGGGACGAGGACGCGGTGAGCAGCACAGGAGCTGGGGGTGCCCCGGTCGTCTGGCACGTCTCGGAGGCCATGGGCGGGGGCATCACGACCGCGGTCAACGCCTTCGTCGAGAGCACCCCCGAGTACGACCACCAGCTCTGGTGCGTCGAGCGTCCCGCTCACCGGACGGGTGAGAGCGGTCGGTTCAGCGCCGTGCACACGGCGACCGGGTCCGGCCCGCGGGCGCTGTGGCGCCTGCTCCACGAGGCACGTGCGGAGGAGCCCCCCTCCGTGGTCCACCTGCACTCGTCTTGGGCCGGCCTCGCCGGGCGCCGGGTCCTCGCGGACTGGTCGTCCCGCATCGTCTACAGCCCGCATTGCTACTGGTTCGAGCGGACTGACATGTCCGCGCCGCTGCTCCGCGTCGCCGAGGCCATCGAGCGTCGGCTGGCACCGCGGACCAGGGTGACCGTCGCGGTGAGCCCGCACGAGGCCCGTCTGGCCCGGGAACTGGGCAGCCCGACGGCCTTCGTCCCCAACGTCGCGGAGCTGCCGCCCGGGCTGGCCCCGATCGCGGCCTACGACTTCGGCACCGGCGGACGACGGACGGCGGCCCGGCTCCCCCGGGACACCGGCCGACCCGTCACGTTGGTGACCGTGGGCCGGGTCGAGGCGCAGAAGGACCCGCGGTTCTTCGCGCAGACCGTCGACGAGGTGCGCGCCACCGGCATGGCCGTGCGCGCCGTGTGGGTCGGCGGGGGAGACCCCGCCCTTGAGGCGGTGCTGCACCGCAGCGGTGTCGAGACCACCGGGTGGGTGGATCGCGCCACCGCGTTGGAGCACGTGGTCCGGGCCGACGTCTACGTGCACACGGCCGCGTGGGAGGGGAACCCGCTCACCGTGCTGGAGGCCATGGTGCTCCAGAAGCCCATCGCCGTCCGCTCCATCCCCTCGATGACCTCATTGGGCCACGACCCGGCCAACACCACCCCCCAGGCGCTCGCCGCGACCATCCGGGCGGCCGCGGCCGGTGTGGACACCCGTCCCACCACGCCCCGGCTCGACCCGCAGGACACGGCGGTCCCGCTCGCATCGGTGTACGACCGGGTGTCCGGTCGCGTCGCCCGGCACGGCGTGAGGGCGGTGACGGAGGCGTGACCACGGTCGAGCGGTCCTGCCCCGCGAGGTCGGCGTCCGTGCCCGCCCGCCCAGCCGCGAGGTCGGCAGACGCCGGGGCCGCGAGCGGGGCCTCCTCGGGTACGCCGGAACTGCTGCGCGGCTTGCACGCCCTGGAGTCCCTGGCCGACGAGTGGGACGAGCTGCACGCGCAGGTCCCCACCGCCACGCCCTTCCAACGCCACGCCTGGGTCACGGCCTGGGCGAGGTCCTACGCGGCGCGCGACGATGTCCGCGTCACGCTCGTCCGGCACGAGGGCCGGCTCCAGGCCGCCGCCGCGTGGCACCTGGTCGGCCGCGGCCCCTGGCGGGTGCTGAGGCCGCTGGGGGGAGCACAGTCCGACGTGACCGAGGTGCTCGCCGTCGCTGGTGTCGAGCCCTGGGCGGCGTTCCTTGCGGCGCTGCGCCGGGACCGCTCCTGGATCGCGGTCGACCTCCCGGAAGTGCATCCCGGTTCGCAGGCCGAGGCCTTGGCGCGACGGTGGCCCGGCCGCAGCCTCGCCGTCCGGTCCTCGACCAGCCTGGTCCTCCCCGTGGGACCGCTTCCCGAGCTCCTGGCCCGGGTCCCGGCGCGTACGGCGTCGACACTGCGCAGGAAGCTGCGGAAGGTCGAGGCCCTGGGTGTGGACGTCCGGGAGCTCGGCCCGGCCGAGGTCCCCGCGGGGATCGACCGCCTGCTCGCGCTGCACCAGGCGCAGTGGCGAGGACGCGGCGGCAACCCCGAGCACCTGAGCCGGCGCTTCCACGACCACCTCGTCGAGGCCGTCACCGCCATGACGGCACAGGGCTGTGCGGCCCTGCGGGAGTTCGAGGTGGACGGGGTCCTGGTGATGGCGCAGGTCGTGCTCCACGACCACGGCGACTTCGACTACTACCTCGCCGGCATCGCCCCGGACCTGCGCGACCGCATCGACACGTCGGTGCTCCTGGTGACCCAGGACCTCTTGACCGCGCAGGCACTGGGTGCGCACCGGTACTCGATGCTGCGCGGCGAGGAGGACTACAAGACCCGCTGGCGGCCGGACCGCGTCACGGCCACCCGGTGGGCCCTGGCCCGCCCTGACCGGCCCACCGGACTCGCGGTCCTGGGCGCCGTCGGCCTGGACCGGCGTCTCCGCGACACCGTCAAGCGCCACCTGCCCGCCCTCCGCTCCAACGCGGACCGCGTCCGGCACCCCGCGCGGTGGCTCCGATCTCTCTCGGACCGACGGGCGGCGTGACGGCCGTGCTCCTCGACCCGCACACCCGACTGCGCTCGCGGTACGTCCCCTACGACGCGATCACCCCCGGCCTCGTCGAGGCCTGGCGCGATCTCGCGGGCCGGGCGGCCGAACCCAACCCGTTCCAGACCCCCGATGTCGTCCTGCCGACGTTCGAGCACCTGCGCCGCGGACGTCGCGTGGGTCTGCTCGTCGTCGGTGGGGTCGACCGGTTGGACGCTCTCCTGGCCGTCGTCAGCCCGATGCGGCTGCCCCCCGACGCCCGCCGCCACGTGGCCGTCCCCGTCGTGCAGGCCCTCACGGAGCCGTACGCGCAGTTGGGCACCCCCCTGGTGGACGCCGCGACCGTCGAGGAGTCCACCGCTGCCCTGATCGACCTGCCGATGCTGTCCGCCCGAGGCGTGGCCCTCGTCATCCGGTACTTCTCCGACGACGGACCGGTGGCTGCCGCACTCGACTCGGCCCTGGCCCGTCGGGGGTTGGCAGCGACCCGGGTGAAGACCTACGAGCGAGCCATTCTGGCCGGTGGACCGCGGAACCTCGGCAAGAACCGCCGCTCCCGCGTCAAGCGGGCTCGTCGGGACGGCCTGGACATGGCCGGCACCCTTGGGGAGCTCCGGTGGCAGGACCGGGCCGGGGATCCCGCCGCCGTGGAGGAGTTCCTCGCCCTGGAAGGCTCCGGGTGGAAGGGCGAGGCAGGCACCGCTCTGGCCTCCCGGCCCGAGACGGCGGCCTGGTTCCGCGCCGTGTGCTCGTCCCTCTCCGGGCAGGGGGAGTTGGAGCTGGAAGAGCTCTCGGCCGGAGGTCGGGTCGCGGCCATGCAGTGCAACATCCGGCAGGGCGACTGGGTCTTCCACGTCAAGTCCGCCTATGCCGAGGACCTCGAGGACCACCGGCCAGGTGTGCAGATGCTCGCCCGTCAGCTCGAGCTGGCCGGTGACCACCCCGGGCTCGTCAGAGACTCGGTGACGGCCCCCGACAACGTGCTCTTCAACCAGTTGTGGCCCGACCGCCGGCGGCTGAGCACCCTCGTCGTCCCGGGGCCCGGGCACGCCGGCGCGTGGGTGCACCGAGGTGTCCGACTCGCCCTGACCGCACGGGGCCGGGTCCGGGCACGAGGGCAGGACGGCCAAGCTGACGGCGCAGCGCAGGCGAGCCGGACGGCCGAGCAGATCAGCGGCTGAGCAGCTGTTCCGCCGACCCGGTGTTGACCACCCGGTCCGCTCCGATCCCCGCCTGCACGGCCCGTTCGCACCCGGCCCCCTGCCAGTCCAGCTGCCCCGGGGCGTGCGCGTCGGTGTCGATCGAGAAGTCGCACCCGATGTCGGCGGCCAGCTGGAGCAACCGCATGGGCGGGTCGAGCCGTTCGGGGCGGGAGTTGATCTCGACCGCCGTCCCGTGCTCGAGGCACGCGGTGAACACCGCCTCGGCGTCGAAGGCGCTCTCCGGGCGGGGGCGTTGGGTCTTGCCGCCGGCCTGCTGACGCTCGACCAGGAGCC
>JAOPVM010000273.1 GCA_025966215.1 Klenkia sp. | reverse complement strand
AACCGTGGACGTCGACCGCCCACGTCCTGGAGCTGCTGCGCCGGTTCGGGCTGCCCGCCGACGCTGCCGCACCGGCCGTGGCCAGGGTCGCCGAACACTGCCGCTGGGAGCACGACGGCCAGCGATTCTTCGACGGCGAGGTCGAGCCCTGCATCAACGGGACGACCCTGGCCGTCGGCGCGTACTTCGACCGGGACGTCGTCGGCATCGCCACCCGGTTGGTGGGCGAGCAGCTGGCCGACGGCGGGTGGAACTGCGCGGTGGAGACCGGGTCGACCCGGTCGTCCTTCCACACCACGATCGCCGTCTGCGAGGGTCTGCTGGAGTTCGAGCGCCGCACCGGCGACGCCGGGGTCCGCGAGGCCCGGCTGCGCGGGCAGGACTACCTGCTCCAGCGCCGGCTGCTGCGCAGGGCCTCCACCGGCGAGCTCATCGACCCGGACTTCACCACCCTGGCGTTCCCGCCGCGCTGGTACTTCGACGTCCTCCGGGCGCTGGACCACCTGCGCGACGCCGGCACCTTCCTCGACGAGCACTGCCGGGAGGCAGTCGAGGCGGTCGCGGCCCAGCAGGGCGACGACGGCCGCTGGCTGCTGGGCCGCGCCCACCCCGGGCGGGTGCCGTTCGAGCTGGAGCCCGTCGGCGAGCCCAGCCGGTGGAACACCCTGCGCGCGCTGCGGGTGCTCGCCTGGTGGGAGGGCCGCTAGACGCCGATGTCCTCGTTCCAGAGCGCAGGCTCCCGGGCGATGAAGTCGGTCATCAGCTCGAGGCACTCGGCGTCGTCGAGCACCACGACCTCGACGCCGCGGGCGCGGAGCAGGTCCTCCCCGCCGAGGAACGTGCGGTTCTCCCCGATCACCACCCGCGGGATGCCGTAGAGCAGCACCGCGCCGGTGCACATGTCGCACGGCGACAGCGTGGTGACCATCGTGGCCCGGGCGTAGACCGACGCGGGCAGCCGACCGGCGGCCTCGAGGCAGTCGGTCTCCCCGTGCCGGATCGCACTGCCCAGCTGCACCCGCCGGTTCCGGCCCACCGCCTGCACCTCGCCGTCCACCACCAGGGCCGCGCCGATCGGCACCCCGCCCTCGTCCCGGCCGAGCCGGGCCTGGGCGAGGGCGTGCGCGAGCAGCTCGGCATCGGTGCGGGCGGAGTGCTGCAGGGACGACATGGGGGCCTCCGTGAGGTGGGTGCGGGTCATGCCCGGCGGTAGGGGATCAGGTAGGCGCCCGGGTAGCGGACGCCGCGGCCGCGGACGGCGAGGGCGGCGATGACGACGAAGTAGGGCAGCGCGATGAGCAGCTCGTTGGGCACCGAACCGAAGGCCGGGGTGATGGCCAGTTGGAGCTGGAGGGCGTCGAAGAGCCCGAACAGCAGCGCACCGAGCACGATCGGCCAGACCCTCCAGCGGCCGAAGATGACCAGGGCGATGCAGATCCACCCGCGCCCCGACACGATGTCCAAGGTGAAGGTGCCCAGCAGGGACAGGGTGAGGAACGACCCGCCCAGGGCCATCAGCGCGCCGCCGACGACCAGCGCCGTCCACCGGGTCGCGGCGACCGAGACCCCGGCGGTGTCGGCGGCCTCCGGGTTCTCCCCCACCGCGCTCAACCGCAGGCCGGCACCGGTGGAGCGGATCACCCACCACACCGCCGGGGCGAGCAGCAGGAACCCGACGTAGGTCATCGGGTACTGCGCGAACGGGGGCAGCCCGGCGAACCAGCGGTCGAACGTGACCGTGGTGGTCTGGCTGCCGCCGCTGAACAGCAGCCGGTTGGCGAAGTCGCACGCGGCGACCAGCAGCAGGGTGGTGCCGATGCCGGCCACGTGCTGGTTGACCCCCAGGGTGACGGTCAGCAGCGCCACGAGGGCCCCGGCCAGCGCCCCGGAGACGACCGCGCACAGCACGGCCAGCGTCAGCGAACCGGTGCGGGCGGCCACCAGGAAGCCGACGAAGGCACCGACGTAGAGCGTGCCCTCGATGCCCAGGTTCAGCACGCCGGCCCGCTCCCCCAGCAGGGCGCCCAAGGCGCCGAAGACCAACGGGGTGGCGATGGTGAGGGTCGCGGCGATCACCGCGACGACGGGGAAGTCCATGGGTCAGTCCCCTCCGGGTCGGGCCGCTACGGGCGTGCGGGGGACGGGTTCAGGTGCGGCCGGCCGGAGCCGGGTGAGCCGGGTGAGCCGGTAGCGCCGCACGGACAGCGCAGCGACCACGGTCAGCAGCAGCACCGACGTCAGCACACCGCCCATCTGGCTGGGCAGCTGCAGCGCGATGGAGGCGCTCTGCGCACCCACCTGGACATCGCCCAGCAGCAGGGCCACCGCCAGCACACCCAGCGCGGACAGCCCGCCCAGGGTGGCGACGACGACGCCGGTGTAGCCGTACCCGACGGCCAGGCTGCCGGTGAGCTGGTGCTGCACCCCGAGCACCTGGGAGGAGCCGCCGAGTCCGGCGACGGCACCGGAGACCAGGGCGCTGCGCCACTGCAGGGCACCGACCCGGATGCCGGAGAACCCCGCCGCGGTCGGGGACTGCCCGGCCGCTCGCAGTCGGACCCCGAGCGGGGTCGCGGCCATCACCACGGTGGCGACGGCGACCAGGAGCAACCCCAGGAGCAGACCCGCATGCACCCGCGACCCGAACAGGACCGGCATCTCGTAGCCCTCGCCGAAGCTCGCGGAGTCGGGGAACCCCGTCTCCGGGTTCCGCCAGGGACCGTTGAGCAGCCCCTGCAGGAGCAGGACGGCGACCGGGTTGAGCAGCAGGGTCGTGACCACCTCGTCGATCCCTGCGCGCCGGCGCAGGAGGGCCGGCAGGAAGGCCCAGAGCAACCCGCCCACGGCACCGCCGAGCAGGCCCAGCGGCAGCGCGACCGGCGCCGGCAGGTCGGGCAGGGACAGCGCCACCAGCGTGGTGGCCATCGCCCCGGCGAGGAACTGGCCCTCGGCGCCGATGTTGTAGTAGCCGACCCGGAACGCGATGGCGACGGCCAGGCCGGTGAACAGCAGCGGGGTGGCGGACAGCAGCACCTCGGCAACGCCGTTCGGCGTGCTCAACGGGGTGACCAGGTACCGCTCGAAGGCGGCCACCGGGGCGGCGCCGGCCAGCCTGATGGGGCCAGCGGTGAGCGCCAGGGTCAGCAGCACGGCCACCCCGACCGCCGCCGGGCCCAGCCACCGGGGCTCGCGGGAACGCAGCACGAACCTCATGCCGCGCGCTCCGCCCGGGCCTCGGCGCCGCCGGTCATCAGCACGCCCAGGGCCTCCCGGGTGGCGTCGGCCGCGGCGAGCTCGCCGACCACCCTGCCCCCGGAGAGCACCACGATGCGGTCGGCGATGCCGAGCAGCTCGTCGAGGTCCTCGCTGACCAGCAGCACGCCGCTGCCGGCGTCCCGCAGGGCCCGCAGCTGGGCGTAGACGTACTCGCACGCACCCACGTCCAGACCGCGGGTGGGCTGGGAGGCCACCAGCACGGTCGGATCCCGCTCGATGGCCCGGGCCAGCAGGACCTTCTGCATGTTGCCCCCGGACAGGGACCGGATCGGGTCGGCGGGAGACGCCCGGATGTCGAAGCGCTCGATCAGCCGCTCCGCGTGCGCCCGGACGCGGCGGCGGCTCAGGAACGGCCCGGTGCGGAACCTGTCGAGGTCCTCGATCGCCAGGTTGTGCTCCACCGACATGCCCAGCACCACGCTCCCCCGCCGGTCCTCGGTCAACCGGCCCAGCCCGGCCCGGAGCCGGGCCGCGGGGTCCAGGCCGGTGATCTCGGTGCCGCCGACCCGCACCGTGCCCGAGGACGCCGCCGTCGTGCCGCAGAGCACCGCGACCAGCTCGGTCTGCCCGTTCCCGGAGACGCCGGCGACCCCGACGACCTCCCCGGCCCGCACGCTGAGCGTGACGTCGTCCACCCGCGGGCGCGGGTCGCCGGCCAGGGTGAGCCCGGTGATCTCCAGCGCGGCCGGGCCGGTGGTGTCGACCGGTGCCCGGTCCGGGGTCGCCGCCGGGGTGTCCAGGCCGACCGCGGTGGCCAGCGCCTCGTCGTCCGCCCCGGCTGCGGTCGTCGACCCGCCGACCATGAGCGCGGCGATCGCGACCGGGTCCAGGCCCTCGGCGGGCAGGTCGGCGACCAACCGACCGCGGCGCAGGATGCCGATCCGGTCGGCCAGGTCGACGACCTCGTGCAGCTTGTGGGAGATGAAGACGACGGCGAGGCCCTCGGCGGTCAACCGGCGGATCGAGGCGAAGAGCAGGTCCACGTCGGCCGGCACCAGCACGGCAGTCGGCTCGTCGAGCACCAGCAGGCGGCACTCCCCGATCAGCGCCTTGAGGATCTCCACCCGCTGGCGCTCCCCGACCGACAGCCGCTCGACGACGGCGTCCGGGTCGACCGGCACCCCGAGCCGCTCGGCCGCGGCGACCACGCGGGCGCGGGCCGCCCGCCGGTCCACCCGCCCCAGCGAGGACCCCGCCAGCATCAGGTTCTCGGTGACCGTCATGGTGCCCACCAGGGAGAACTCCTGGGTCACCATCCCGATGCCGGCTGCCAGGGCGTCGGCCGGGGAGTCCACCGCGACCGGGCGCCCACCGATCCGGATCTCTCCGGCATCGGCGCGGCTGAGCCCGTAGAGGATCCGGGTGAGCGTGCTCTTGCCGGCGCCGTTCTCCCCCAGCAGGGCCAGCACCTCACCCTCGGCGACGCTGAGGTCGATGTCGTCGTTGGCCACCAGTGACCCGAACCGCTTGGTGATCCCCCGCAGCTCGACCAGCGGGGTGCCCGGCGTGGTCACTCCCCGACCGTGGTCGAGCCGGCGGGCTCCGCTTCGTCGACCGGGGTCACGAAGCTGCCGTCGAGGATGGCTGCCTGCCGCTCCTCGACCCGGCTGATCAGCTCCTCGGGGATCGGGAAGACGGTCGCGGTGTTGATCGGGGCCAGCGAGCTGCCGCCGTTGACCATGAAGGAGTACTCGGCCAGGTTCGAGGCCTCGTAGCTGCCGTCACCGACCGCCGCCACCACTGCCTCGATCGTGGGACGCATGTCCCAGACCAGCGAGGACACCACGTGCTCGGGGGCCTGGTCGACCTGGTCGACCATCATCCCGAAGACCGGCAGCCCGTTCTCCTCCGCAGCCGCGATCACGCCGTCCCGCTCGGCGAAGAGCACGTCGGCACCGTTGGCGATGGCGGCCTCGGCCGCCTGCCGGGCGGTGGCCGGGTCGAAGAAGGAGTAGATGAAGGAGACCGTGACGGTGGCCGCGGGGTTGGTCTCCTGCGCGCCGGCGGTGAAGGCGTTGACGATCCGGTTGACCTCGGGGATCGGCATCGCCCCGACCACGCCGATGGTCCCGCTCTCGGTCAGCCCACCGGCCATCATCCCGGCCAGGTAGGCGGGGTCCTGCAGCCAGTGGTCGAAGACGCTGTGGTTGGGCGCCTGCTCCGCGCCGCCGGAACCGAAGACGAACGCGGTGTCCGGGAAGTCCTCGGCGACGGCCCGCACCGCGTCCTCCGCGGCGAAGGCGTCACCGACGATGACGTCGGGGTCCTCGGTGGCGATGATGTCGCGCAGCGCCCGTTCCATCTCGTCGGCCGTGGCCAGGTCGTCGACGTAGTCGTAGCGGATCTCGCCGTCCTCGGCGACCGCGGCGAGGGCTGCGTGGATGGCGCCGTCCCAGGGCTCCTCGAGGGGGGTCGCGAAGGCCCCGAACACCGAGACCGTGCCCTCGTCGGCCGTCGCCTGCCCCGCACCCTCGTCGCCGGTCGTCCCGCCGCACGCGGTCAGCACCAGTGCGCCGGCCGTCAAGCCCGCGACCAGGCCCGGGCGGGCTGTCCCCAGGCGCCAGGGTCGACGGGTGAGCTGTTCGATCGAAGACATGGCCATCACTCCCTCAGCCGACCCTGGTGGTCGTGTGGGCAGCACGCTAGGGGCAGCAGGAGCGCCCACCCAAGGGACGGGACGTCATCACGCAGCCGTGAACGCTGGACGGTCTGTACGGTCCCGGCCGTGCCGTTCACCCTCGCCGACCTGCTGGCCCTGCCTGCCGTCGAGGGCGCCCGCCCCGAACTCGCCGGCCGGCACGACGACCTGGACACCCGCGTCGTCCGCTGGGTGCACACCAGCGAGATCCACGACATCGCACCCCTGCTCAAGGGTGGCGAGGCGCTGCTGACCACCGGCCTGGGCCTGGTCGCCCTCCCTCCGGAGGCACACCGCGGCTACGCCGCCGCCCTGGCCCGGGTGGGGGTGGCGGCGCTGCTGCTGGAGCTGGGCCGCAGCTTCCCCACGGCTCCGCCGGCCCTGCTCGACGAGGCCTTCCGGGTGGGGCTCCCCGTCGTCCTGCTGCACGGCGTCGTGCCGTTCATCGAGGTGACCGAGGCCGCCCACGCCGCCATCCTGGGCACCGAGCTCGCCTCGCTGCGTGCGGTGGCGGATCTGCAGTCGGGGCTGCTCTCGGCCATGGTGACCAGCCCCGGCGTCGTCGGACTGACCGGCGCCCTGTCCCAGCTGGCGGGCCGGCCCGCGACCCTCACCACCGAGGCCGGGGACCTGGTCGCCGGAGCCGCACCGGACGACGCCACCGGGCCGCCGGCGAGCATCGACGTCGTCGTGGGCGGACAGACCTGGGGGCAGCTGCAGTTGCACGGGCCCCCCGGGCCGCTGACCCTGGCGGCGCTCGAGGCCGCGGCCCCGCTGGTGGCCCTGGAGGTGCAGCGGGCACCCGCGGGGGTGACCAGTCGGCGACTGTCCGAGGCCCGGCTGATCACCGACCTGGTGACCGGTCGCTACACCTCGATCGGGGACGTCACCTCGCGTGCCCTGGGGGTGGGCTTCCGCCTCCGGCCCGGACAGGGCGCCGTGGGCTGCGTCGTGCGACCCCGGTCGTACCGCTCGACGCCCTCGGGCTGGCTGCAGACGGTGCAGGAGGGCTCCGCACGGCACCTCGGGACGACGATCGTGGCCGACCAGGACGGTCAGGTGCTGCTCGCCGCCGCGGTGCCCCGGGCCGGACTGCGCCGGCTGCTGGCCGCGCTGACCGCCGACCTGGGCACCCGACTGGGCTCCATGGGCGGGGTGCTGGTGTGCGCCGGACCGCTGGTCGACGACGTGCCCGCCCTCGGCGGGTCGCTGCAGGCGGCGCTGGACACCGCCGAGCTCGCCGGGCGGATGGCCACCTCGTCGGACCTGGTCCTGTCCGAGGACGTCGCCCTCTACCGGTTGCTCCTGACCCTGGTCGACGACGTGGCGCTGGAGCGGTTCACCACCGGGCAGCTGGGCCCACTGCTGGAGCACGACGCCCGCACCGGGGCGGGCCTGGTGATGACCCTGGACACCCTCTTCGTGGCCGGGATGTCCAAGAGCCGGGCCGCCGACCTGCTCGGGATCCGCAGGCAGACGCTCTACGGGCGGGTCGAACGGATCGCCCGGCTCCTCGGTGGGATCGACCTGGAGCAGCGGGAGGTGCGGACCGCGCTGGACCTCGCCCTGCTCTGCTGGCGGCTGCGCCTGGCCGGTCGCCGGACCCGGTGAGTCAGACGCCCAGGTGGGCCAGGGCCTGCTGCAGCAGCACGCTCTGCCCGTTGGCCAGCTCGGCCAGCACGGTGGGCTCGCGGACCTCCAGCGGGGAGAACCAGGTGAGCTCCAGGGCGTCCTGCTGCGGGGAGCAGTCGCCCTCGACCGGCACCACGTAGGCCAGCGACACAGCGTGCTGGCGAGGGTCGTGGAACGGGGTGACACCGGGGGTCGGGAAGTACTCGGCGATGGTGAACGGCTGCGGCGCCGGGGGCACCCGCGGCAGCGCGAGCGGTCCCAGGTCCTTCTCCAGGTGCCGGATCAGCGCCGTCCGCACGCGCTCGTGGTACAGCACCCGGCCCGAGACCAGGGCCCGCTTGATCTGCCCGTCCTCACCGGCACGCAGCAGCAGGCCGACACCGGTGACCACCCCGTGGTCGTCCACCCGCACCGGCACCGCGTCGACGTAGAGGATCGGCATCCGCTCGCGGGCGGCGTCCATCTCCTCGCGGGAGAGCCAGCCGGCCTGCGTCGCGGTGGTCACGTCGGTCATGGTCACTGTCTATCCGACGGCACGCCGCCGCGGGCGCAGGGGATGCCCGGATCACACGCCATGACCGGCGACGAGGAGCTCCACCGGCCGTCCATGACGGTGCTGCTGACCCCGGACACGAGCACCGTCTCCGGCACCGTGCACGGTGGACAGCTGCTCGAGCTGCTCCACCAGGTCGCCTCCACCTGCGCGAGCCGGTACGGCCGGAACCACGCGGCCACTCCCGGCGGCGACCAGGTCGTCGTCACGATGCGCCCTCGACGGGGACCGCAAGCCCGTCGCCGGGAGGTCGAGCAGCGCGCGGAGGAGATCCGGGCCGCGGAGCCTCCTCCACCCGGGGCCGCGCTGACGGCGCTC
>JAOPVM010000406.1 GCA_025966215.1 Klenkia sp. | reverse complement strand
GCTCGGTGGGCGTGGTCTTCAAGGGCTCGGGCTTCTACCGCACCGACAGCCGCGAGTCGGGCAAGAAGGCCAGCTCGTCCTCGGGCAGCAAGGACTCCGCCAGCAAGGACTCCTCGTCCTCCGCGAGCTCGGACTCCGCGGCCGGCTCGTCGACGTCGAAGGACTCGTCGTCGGCCAGCACCTCGTCGAGCACCTCCGGGTCCGGCGGTTCCTCCTCGGGCAGCGCGAGCAGCAGCTCGCCGGCGAAGCCCGCCTGACCCCAGCACGACTCGACGCCGGCACGCTCGCCGTCGTCCACACCCGCCCGGTCCGTCCACAGCTGCGCTCCCCGGGGGCCTCCGGGGCCGTCACGGGCCCACGCTGGGTCCGTGTCCGACCCCAGGTCCCGCCGCCGGGACGCGCCACCGCCCGATCGCAGACCGGTGGTCGCCCGGTGGCGGCGGCGGCCCCGCCACCCGGTGCACCAGCTGCGCCGCGCGCTGGCCGGGCTGCTCGCCGTGGCAGCCCTCGTCCTGGCCCTGCGCCCTGTGCCGACCTCGGCCGGGTCCTCGGCACCGGCGGTCCCCACCGACAGCGTGGTGGTCGCTGCCGCCGACCTGCCCGCGGGCACCGTGCTGGGGCCCGAGGACGTGACCGTGCGCTCGCTGCCGGCCGAACTGGTGCCCGGCAGTGCGGTGTCCGACCCCGAGGAGGTGCGCGGGGTCTCCCTGGCCTCCGCGGTGCGTGCGGGTGAGGTGCTGACCGACGCCCGGCTGGTCGGCGCGGGCCTGTGGTCCCAGGTGCCGGCGGGACACGTGGCAGCCCCGGTCCGGTTGGCGGACCTGGCCGTGGCCGCCCTGCTGCGCAGCGGCGACCGGGTCGACGTGCTCGCCGCCCGCCCGGGGGTGCCGACCGAGGTGGTCGTCGACGACGCGGTGGTCCTCGCCGTCCCGGCGCCGGTCACCGACGCCGCGCTCACCGGCGGAGACACCGCCGGGCTGGTGGTGCTGGCCGTGGTCGAGGGGGACGCGGGGCGGTTGGCCGCAGCATCGGCCGAAGCGACACTGACCGTTACCCTCGGCCCGCCATGATCGACCCCACCCCTGGTGGCTGGTCGGTCACCCTGCGTCAACTGAGGACACCACCCCATGCTGAAGGGCTTCAAGGACTTCCTGCTCCGCGGCAACATCGTCGACCTCGCGGTCGCCGTCGTCATCGGTGCCGCGTTCACCGCGGTCGTCACCTCGTTCACCGAGTCGTTCCTGCAGCCGCTCATCGGGCTGATCGGCGGGGGCGGGGTCAACGGCGGTTCCGTGGAGGTGGACGGTCAGCTCTTCACCTGGGGGGCCTTCATCAACCAGCTGATCACCTTCGCCCTCACCGCTGCCGTCGTCTACTTCGTCGTCGTGCTCCCGATGAAGAAGATCCTCGAGCGCCGCGCGTCCGGTGAGGAGCCCGGTCCGGTCGCCCCCACCCAGGTCGAGCTGCTCGTGGAGATCCGCGACCTGCTCCGCTCCCAGCAGGGTCTGGGCAGGGCCGAGAACCCGATCGGCGCCGGCACCACGGTCCTCCCCGGCCAGCTCTGATCCCAGCACCGCCGGCACCACCGACGGCGTGGGGGGGCGGAGGGGTCCTTCCTCAGTCGCTGCCCCAGTGCGGCGGACGGTCCTCCAGGTAGCGGGCGTCCCGGTCGTGCTCCTCGGGCCGCTCGCCCCAGCCCACGTCGGAGTCGTCGGGCGCCCGCTCCCGGACCGGCGCCGCCGGGGCGGACGGCGGCACGGGCTGGCCCAGCCCCTCCAGCACGACGGCCCCCGGCAGCGCGGCCAGCACCGACCCGGACAGGGCGAGCTTGCTGCCCCGGGTGCCGGAACCGACGACCAGCAGCTCCCCCGCGGCGACCGCGGCGTCCACCAGGACCGGCCAGCCGCTGGGCAGCCCCACCGGGGTGATGCCGCCGTACGCCATGCCCGACTCGGCGACGGCCACGTCCTGGGGGGCGAACGAGGCCTTGCGGGCGCCCAGGTGCCGGCGGACGAGCCCGTTGACGTCGGCCCGGGTGTCGGCCCGCACCAGGCAGGCGGCCAGCGTCGTCTCCCCGCCCCGCCGCGCCGCGACCACCACGCAGTTGGCCGAGGCGTCCAGGGGCACCCCGTAGGCCTCGCTGAACGCCGCGGTGTCGGCCAGGTCGTCGTCGATCTCGGCCACCCAGGCCGGACCGGCGAGTGCGGCGAGGGCGGCGCCCACCGGGGCGCCGAGCAGGTCGGGGCGGTCGGCGGCGGGAACCCAGGTGAGGCTGCCGAGCTGCGGTGCGGTCATGCCCTGATCGTGCCCCCCGAGTGTCCCGGACCGGCCGGCCGGGCCAGGATGACGGTCGTGATCGGCCAGCTGCACTCCTACGTCATCGACGCCCCCGACGCCCACGCGTTGGCCGGCTTCTACGCCGAGATGCTCGGGATGGAGGTGCGCGGGGAGCCCGGTGACGACTGGGTGGTGGTCACCGGGGCCGGCTACCGGCTGGCGTTCCAGCAGGCCCCGGACCTGCAGCCCCCCGACTGGCCCGACCCGGCCCGCCCGCAGCAGGCGCACCTCGACGTCCGGGTGGCCGACATCGACACCGCCGAGCCGGCCGTCCTCGCCCTGGGTGCCCGCCGGCTCCCGGGAGCCGGCGGGGACTTCCGGGTGTACGCCGACCCGGCCGGGCACCCCTTCTGCCTGGTCTGGGACGCCCCGCTCCCGCCGCCGGCACCCGAGGAGACCCGATGAGCCGGCCCGACCTGGCCAGGGCGAGCGCCTTCGTCACCGCCACCGGCTTCACCCCCGCCGAGATGACCGGCACCCGGGTCACCGGCACGGTGGAGCTCGGCCCCGACCAGCACACCCCGTGGGGTGTGGTGCACGGCGGGGTGTACGCCGCCGTCATCGAGTCCGCGGCCAGCATCGGCGCCAGCGTCGCGGTCGCCGGCCGGGGCCAGTTCGCCGTCGGGGTGAACAACTCCACCGACTTCCTCCGCCCGGCGACCGAGGGCCGGCTCGACGTGCTCGCCGAACCGGTCCAGCAGGGCCGCACGCTCCAGCTGTGGCTGGTCACGCTGACCCGCGTCGAGGACGGCGCGACCGTGGCCCGCGGCCAGGTGCGGCTGCAGAACGTCCCGCTGCCCGGCGCGTGAGCACCCCGGCCGGCGCGGCCGTCGCGGCTGCGGTCGCCTGCGCCGGCCGGCTCGGTCTGTCCTGCGCCGAACCGAGGCTGCTCTCCGACGGGGTCAACGCGGTGGTCCACCTGGCGCCGGCCCCGGTGGTCGCCCGGGTGGCGACGACGACCCGGCTCCTGCGTCCTGACGTCGCCCGCACCTTCGGCCGGGAGGTGGAGCTGGCGACGGCGCTCGCCGTGGCGGGCGCCGCCGTCGTCCCCCCGTCGGACCTGCTCCCACCCGGCCCGCACCGGCAGGACGGCCTGGTGCTCTCGTTCTGGCGCTTCGCCGAGCTGACCGGTGAGCAGCCGACGGCGCAGGTGGTCGGCCGGGCACTCGGCGAGCTGCACGAGGTGCTCGCCACGCTCCTCCCACCGGCGGGCACCCTGCTGGACACCCCGCTCGACGACGTCGCCGCCTTCGCCGCCACCGGGGTGGCCCTGGGCGCCCGGCCCGACCTCGTCGTACGGGTCGGTGACCTGCTCGCCGAGCTGCGGCCCCGGCTGTCCGGTCCGCCCGGCGCGCTGCACGGGGACGCGCACCCGGGCAACCTGCTGGGCACCACGGCGGGCTGGCGGTGGACCGACCTGGAGGACACCTCGCCCGGGCCGGTCGGCTGGGACCTGGCCTGCCTGCGTTCCACCGGCCGGCTGGACGGCCGCGCCGCGGTGGACGCCACCCCGGGCCCGCTGTCGGACGCGGACCTCGCGCCGCTCCTGCTGCTGCGCATGCTGCACGGGGCGGCCTGGTCGCAGGTCGT
>JAOPVM010000211.1 GCA_025966215.1 Klenkia sp. | reverse complement strand
CGCCGGCGCCGTCAGCGGCCAGCGAGGTCACCGCGACCCCGTTGCCCAGCACGAACTCGGTGCGCCGCTGCTCACCGGCGACCACCACCCGCGCGGTGCCGGCGTCCTGCACCGCCACGGCGACGGTGTCCCCGGCGACGGCGAGGTCCACCGCCCGACCAGAACCCAGGTCCACCGGTTCCCCGTCCGGCGTCTCCAGCCAGGCCCGCTCGTCACGGGTGGTCGCCGCCAGCACCGCGTCGCCCCGCGCGACCAGGCCTGCGACCGCGCCGGCCAGCGGGTGCGTGCGCGGCACCGTCACCGCGCCGGGCACGGTGACGTCCACCCAGGTCAGCCTGGTCGCGCCGGCGCCGTCGACGGTGGCCACCACCAGCGAGGTCGCGGACCCGGCGCGCAGCACCGCGAGGTCGGCGACCTCCACCGGAGGGCCTGCCGCGGTCGCCGCGAACGGCAGCGGGACGCCGGTGGCCACCACGTCCCCGCTCAGCACCGCCAGCGTCACCGGTCCGGCCGGGGCGGTGGGTCCGCTGACGGCGAAGCTGTCGGCGCCGTCGGTGCCCAGCTGGGGGCCGCCGGCGGCGTCGTCGAGCTCGGCGAGCACCCGGACCTCCCCGGTGCGCCGGTCCACGCCGAGCACGGTGTCCGGCGACCGGGTCGCGGCGAGCAGGGTGCCGCGGACCTCCAGCAGCTCGGTGGGCCGGCCCGCGACCGGGGCGGCCACCCCGGCGGCCAGCGGGTCGCCGTCCAGCACGACCAGCAGCAGACCCGTGTCGTTGCCGGTCAGCGCGTGCACCAGGCCGTCGACCAGGGCGAGGTCGGCGACCGGCAGCGAGCCGGGCAGCACCAGCAGTCGGGGCGCGCGGGGTACGGCGTCGTCGCCCGGGCCGGTGCAGCCGGCGACGAGCACCGCAGCCACCGCAGCCACCGCGGCCAGCACGACCGGGACCCGGCGCACGGTCACGTCCAGCTCAGCCGAGGGTCCACAGCAGGCTCTCCCCGTCGCAGGTGCCGACGACGAGGAAGCCGCCGTCGGGGTCGGCCGTCACGGCCAGTGCGTCGCCGGTGCCGCTGCACAGCTCCAGCGTGCTGGGTGCCGCACCGCCGGCCGGGGCGAGCACCACGGTGGGGGAGTCCTGGTCGAGCAGGGCGACCACCGCCCCGGACTCCCCGACGGCGAGAGCCGCGGCGCGGGTGCCCGGGTCGGCGTCCACCGGCCGCGAGGCCTGCTCGCCGGTCCCCAGGTCGGCCTCCACCAGTGCCAGGCCCGCCGCCGGGTCGTCGAGCAGGGCGACCGGGGCGCCCTCGGCGTCGGCGGTGAGGGCGACGAGCGGGGCACGGTCGTCCCCGGGCTGGACGTCCACCGGGTCGCCGACGGGCTCCAGGTCCGCGTCCAGACCGACCAGCACCGACGCCGACCCGTCGGCGGCGTCCAGGGTGAGGCCCACGACGAGGTCGCCGTCCCCGGTGGGCGTGAGGCCGGCCAGCTCCAGCGCGGTGGGGTCGGCGACACCCGGGTCGACCTCGGCGGTGTCGAGGACCTCCCCGGTCCCCGGGTCCAGCGCGAGCACGGTGGCACCGACGGCCTCGGTGTCCTCGACCAGGACGTGGAGCGTCCCGCCGTCCGCGGAGGTGGCTGCGAACAGCGGGACACCGCGGGGCGCGGTCTCGCCGGGCTGCAGCGGGAGGGGCCGGGCGGCCGGGCCGCTGCCGTCGGGCACCTGCCCGTCGCCGAGCGGGAACAGCCCGAGGACCGGGTCGGGGCTGACCGGGTCGGCGGTGAGCGTCACGCCCACGGGCCCGTCGTCGGTGGCCACCAGGTCGCCGACGACGGTGCCGGTGATCGGCGTGGTGCCGCCGGACGCCACCACGGTGGCCCCCGTCGAGGTCAGCACCAGCGTCACCGGCGACCCGTCGGGGCCCAGCACCACGCGGGCGCCGGTGACCGTGTCGGCGTCGACGGCCAGGTCGGTCTCCGCGGTGACCGCCAGGCCGGTGGCGGGGGCCGACGTGCTGGTGGTCGGGGCGGACGAGGAGGAGGGGGTGCTCGTCGGGTCGGCGGTGCCCCGGTCGGCGAAGGAGGTGCAGCCGGCCGTGAGGCAGAGGAGGCCGGCCAGGGGCATCAGTCGCGTGCGGGTCACCGGCCCATCCTCGCCGCTGCCGGGCCGTGGTGGCGCGTCACCGGAGTGGATCGGTGCAGGATCGCAACCACCGGTTCACCGATTCGTCATGACGAGTGCCTAGCGTCGGGGACGTCACACCTCGACCACCCGCTGGGGGACCCCCGTGCGCACTCTCGAACGCGGCGCCTGGACCTGCGCCAACTGCCCCACCACGAACGAGTCCCACCGCAAGCGCTGCACCGACTGCGGCACGACCCGGCACTGACGGCGGGTCAGCGGCGCAGCAGCGCGATCGCGGCCAGGACCAGCTGCACGGTGACCAGGGCCAGCCCGGCCACCACCGTCGACGAGGGACCGTGCGCCATCCCGTCGTGACCACCGCCGACCACCATCGGGGCGTGCACGGCCAGCATCCCGGCGTCCAGCAGGGCGGTCAGCGCCCACACCTGCCCGGACGGCGCCCGCCACAGGTGCCAGGCGCACGGCAGACAGGCCAGCGCCATCAGCGCCATGGCGAGGGCGGAGAGCTCCCCGCTCGTGGCGAGCAGCAGGTGCACCCCGGCCGAGCCGACCGCGAGCACCGCGGCGACCCGGCCGAGGGCCGCTGCCCGGGTGGGCCCGGCCAGGGGCAGGGTGGCCGTCACCCCTCGCCCTGGCAGTGCGAGGACGTCGACGCCGGCACCCCCAGCGCGGGGTTGGCGTCGAAGAAGCCGACCGGCTTGAGCACGAACCCGGCGTAGTCGGTGGGCATCACCGGCCAGTCCTCCGGGCGCGGGAAGTGG
>JAOPVM010000186.1 GCA_025966215.1 Klenkia sp. | reverse complement strand
CATGATCATGGTGCAGAACGGCGACGTCGAACGCGCCGATGAGATGCGGCGGCAGTTGCACGGGTGGCCCGAGGTGGTCTGTGGTGACGCAGATGGCGGTGCACCCACGAGGGTGTGGACCCGACCTCCCGTGGTGCGGTGACCAGACGACATCGCGTCCAGGAGGTGTGACCGCCGCGCACCACGGCTGCATGGGTGGCACGATCTACCGGGTGAAGACCTGGCTCGACTCCTGGCCGGTGTTCCGTCAGCTGACCGGTTCCGACCCCCTGGGTCGTGGACACGCAGCGCGGAGCAAGGCGACCGAGAACGTCACGAGCCGGACGGCCACCGCCGACCGGGTCGTGAAGTCCATCTGCCCCTACTGCGCGGTGGGTTGCGGGCAGCGGGTCTTCGTCAACGACGAGAAGATCGTCCAGATCGAGGGCGACCCCGACTCCCCGGTCAGCCGCGGGCGGCTGTGCCCCAAGGGCAGTGCGAGCAAGTCCCTCGTCACCAGCCCCACCCGGGTGACGACGGTGAAGTACCGGGCCCCCTACGCCACCGAGTGGCAGGACCTCGAGCTCGACACGGCGATGGAGATGATCGCCGACCGCGTGCTCGCCGCCCGGACCAAGGGCTGGCAGGACACCGACGGCGGCAAGCGGGTCAACCGCACGATGGGGATCGCCAGCCTCGGTGGCGCGACGCTGGACAACGAAGAGAACTACCTCATGAAGAAGCTCTACAGCGCCATGGGGGCCATCCAGATCGAGAACCAGGCCCGCATATAGCACTCCGCCACCGTGCCCGGTCTGGGTGCGACGTACGGGCGCGGCGGCGCCACGGGTTTCCAGCAGGACCTGGTCAACGCTGACGCGATCGTCATCGAGGGCTCGAACATGGCCGAGTGCCACCCGGTCGGGTTCCAGTGGGTGATGGAGGCCAAGGCGCGCGGCGCCAAGGTCATCCACATCGACCCCCGCTTCACCCGCACCAGTGCCGTCGCCGACCAGCACGTGCCGCTGCGGGTGGGCACCGACATCGCCTTCCTCGGCGGGCTGATCAGCTACGTCCTGGAGAACGAGCTCGACTTCCGCGACTACGTCACGGCGTTCACCAACGCGGCGTCGATCGTCAGCGAGGACTTCGTCGACACCGAGGACCTCGACGGGCTGTTCTCCGGCTGGGACGACGAGTCGAACTCCTACGACAAGTCCAGCTGGCAGTTCGAGGGCGTGCACGAGCCGAGCGCGACCGGCTCCGACGAGATCGGTGCGAGCACCCCCGACCCGGCGAAGGTGGGCGGCACTCCGGCGACCGACCCGACGCTGCAGCACCCGCGCTGCGTCTACCAGGTGCTCAAGCGGCACTTCGCCCGCTACACCCCCGAGATGGTCTCCGACATCTGCGGCATCGAGGCCGAGGTCTTCCTCGACGTCGCCCGCACGGTGACGGCGAACAGCAACCGGGAGCGGACGACGGCCTGGGTCTACTCGGTCGGTTGGACGCACCACACCGTCGGCGCGCAGTACATCCGCACCGCCGGGATCCTGCAGGCCCTGCTGGGCAACATGGGCCGGCCCGGTGGCGGCATCCTCGCCCTGCGTGGGCACGCCTCCATCCAGGGCTCGACCGACATCCCGACGCTGTACAACCTGCTGCCGGGCTACCTGGCCATGCCGCACGCCTCCGAGCACGAGACGCTGGACGACTTCTGCGCCGTCGGCGACGAGATGAGCGGCTTCTGGGGCGGCACCCGCGCCTACATGGTCAGCCTGCTCAAGGCCTGGTGGGGCGACGCGGCGACCGCCGAGAACGACTACCTGTTCAACAACATCCCGAAGATCAACGGCGACCACGGCTCCTACCGCCAGGTCGCGGACATGATCCAGGGCAAGATCCCCGGCTACTTCCTGGTGGGGGAGAACCCCGCGGTCGGTCACGCCAACGGCAAGATGCAGCGCCTGGGCCTGGCGAACCTGGACTGGCTCGTCGTCCGCGACCTGCAGATGATCGAGTCGGCCACCTTCTGGAAGACCGCACCGGAGATCGAGACCGGCGAGCTCGTCACCGAGCAGATCGGCACCGAGGTCTTCTTCATGCCGGCCGCCACGCACACGGAGAAGGAAGGCACCTTCACCAACACCCAGCGGCTGCTGCAGTGGCACCGTCAGGCGGTCGAGCCGCCGGACGACGCCCGCAGCGACCTGTGGTTCTACTACCACCTGGGTCGCATGCTGCGGGACCGGTTGGCCGACTCCACCGACCCCCGCGACCGCCCGCTGCTGGACCTGACCTGGGACTACCCGACCCACGGGCCCTACGTCGAGCCCAGCGCCGAGGCGGTGCTGCGCGAGATCAACGGCGTCGGCCCGGACGGGAAGGCGCTGTCCTCCTACACCGAGCTCAAGGACGACGGCTCCACCAGCGCCGGCTGCTGGATCTACACCGGGGTCTACGCCGACGAGGTCAACCAGTCCGACCGGCGCAAGCCGGGCCGGGAGCAGTCCTGGGTGGCCCCGGAGTGGGGCTGGGCGTGGCCGGCGAACCGACGCACCCTCTACAACCGCGCCAGCGCGGACGCCGAGGGCAAGCCGTGGAGCGAGCGCAAGGCCTACGTCTGGTGGGACGAGGACGCCCAGAAGTGGACCGGCCACGACGTCCCGGACTTCGAGGCGACCAAGCCGCCGTCCTACCGCCCCGCACCGGGCGCCAAGGGTGCCGACGGCATCTCCGGTGCCGACGCGTTCGTGATGCAGAACGACGGCAAGGCGTGGCTCTTCGCGCCGACCGGGCTGGCCGACGGCCCGATGCCCACGCACTACGAGCCCGACGAGTCCCCGGTGTCCAACGCGCTGTACGCGCAGCAGGCCAACCCGGGCCGCGAGGTCATCGAGGCCGCCTGGAACCGGAGCAACCCGCCGACCAGCGACGTCTACCCGTACGCGTTCACCACCTACCGGCTCACCGAGCACCACACCGCCGGCGGGATGAGCCGCACGCTGCCCTACCTGTCCGAGCTGCAGCCGGAGTTCTTCGTCGAGGTGAGCCCCGAGCTGGCCGACGAGCGCGGGCTGGAGAACGGCGGCTGGGCGACCCTGATCAGCGCCCGCACGGCGAT
>JAOPVM010000173.1 GCA_025966215.1 Klenkia sp. | reverse complement strand
CACCGCCCTCGTCGTGTGGGCAGGCCTGTTCCCCCTCTCCGTCGTCCACGGCCTGCCGGTCGGCCCACGCGCGTCCGCCCTGCCGGTGGTCCTGCAGTCCCTGGCGAGCAGCGCCGTCCTCGTGCCGCTGGCGGTCGTCATGGGCAACCGACCGGGACCGCCGTCCTCAGGAGACTCTCGTGACCCGTCCGCTCGTCACCCTCGCCGTGCAGGCCTACGACGGGCGTGTGCAGGTCGCCGGCGCGCTGCTGAACTGCCCCGACCTGCCCGTCGAGGAGACGTTCCAAGCGTGCCGGCCGCCGGCGACAGCGTCGGGTGAACAGGGTGCCGGAGACCACCTGGGGGGCACCGTCCACCGCGGTCGAGGTGGAGAGCACCGTCGTCGCCCGGAACGGCAGCACGCCGGACAGTGGGATCGCGGCGGGCCGGGTGCGCAACGGACGGCGGCGGCGAGCAGCAGCGGCAGGCGACGGGACACGAGACTCCATTGTCTGTGGTCGACGTTCACAGACACCCTGGCACGGTCGCCCGGCCCGTCACCCCTCCAGCGCGGTGAGCAACCGGTCGAGGAAGGGCAACTGGCCCTTCACCAGCCTGCTGGCGGCGGTGTCGAGGTCCAGCCAGGCGGTGCGGTCGATCTCCGGGAACTCCTGGACCCGGCCCGATCGGGGCGGCCACTCCAGGGAGAACGTGTTGCTCACCGTGGCATCGGCGTCCAGGTCGCCCTCCGCGGCCCAGACGGTGAGCGTCTTGCTGCCCGTCACCACCCCGAGCGGGACGACGACCTCCGGGGCGGGCGAACCGATCTCCTCGGCGAACTCCCGGCGGGCGGCGGCCAGCGGGTCCTCGTCCTCGGTGTGCTCGCCCTTGGGGATCGACCAGGCGTGCTCGTCCTTCCTCGCCCAGAACGGGCCGCCCATGTGGCCCAGCAGCACCTGGACCTCGGGAGTGCGGCGGTACAGCAGGATCCCGGCGCTGCGACGTGGAGGCACGGTGCGATCGTCCCCGACGAGGTCGCCGGGTGCGGCAGTCGCCCCGGGGCGGGACGCTGGCCCGACCCTCAGGCCGGCGACCACCCCAGCGCCGGGCCGAGCGCGCCGGCCATGTCGGTGAGGATCTGCACGTAGTCCTCGTGGTCGAAGCTGAACGGCAGCGCAAAGGCGACCTCGGTGACCTGCTGGAAGCCGGCGTGCGCGTACAGCTGCTCGGCGATCTGCGCCGCCGTGCCGACGATGTCGGGGGCGAAGAGCAGCTTGCCCGGGCCCTGCGGTTCGCGGGTGCGGGGCAGTCGGGCGGCGGCGTAGGCCTCGTACTTCTGGCGCTGCGCCGGGGTGGCCGAGTCGGTCGGGATGACGACCAGCCCCTGGGAGACCCGGCCCTCGGGGAACGCCTCCCGGTAGGCGCTGATCTGGGCGCCCTGGGTGCCGGCGAAGTCGCCGTCCGTGGCGCCGGTCAGCACGCTGGAGGTGAGCAGGTTCAGCCGCTGGGACGCCGCCCACGCCGCCGACCGGTGGCTGCCCGCGCCGTACCAGACCCGGTCGCGCAGGCCGGGGCTGTGCGGCTGGATCCTGTCGGAGTAGACCTCGATGCCCTGCGTGGTCGCCTCGGTCACCGGCTCCCCGCCGACCATCGCCAGGAACCTGCTGACCCGGGCGTAGCCGAAGTCCTCCACCTCGGCGGTGTCGGGGTAGAGGGCGTCCTTGACGTCCTCCCAGCGCATCGGCTGGCTGGTGCTCACGCCGGGGTTGACCCGTCCGCCGGAGAGCAGGTCCACCGTGGCCAGGTCCTCAGCCAGCCGCAGCGGGTTCTCCCAGGCCAGCGGGGTGACCGCCGTCCCCAGCTCGATGCGCGAGGTGCGCTGCGAGGCAGCGGCCATGATCGCGACCGGGCTCGAGACGCCGTACTGCAGGTGCCGGTGCCGCAACCAGGCCGAGTCGAAGCCGAGCTCCTCACCGAGGGCGATCTGGGTCAGCAGCGCCTCCATCCCGGGGCGGGGGTCGTCGCCGTCGAAGACGCCGATGGTGAGGAAACCGAGCTTCTGCAGCGGGACACCGGAGATGGGCATGCTCCGCCGAACCCGGCCGGCCCCCGGGGCCTTCCCGGTCAGGGAGCGATGTGCAGCTCGGCGATGCGGTCGCCGCGGAGGGTGAAGCGGTGGGCCAGGTCGACCACGCCGCCGGGGACGTCGCCCTCGAGGTGCTGGGTCTCGAGGTGCTGGGTCTCGAGGTGCTCGGTGACGACCCAGCGCTCGTCGTCGTCCCGGGTGGCGCCGGTGACGGTTGCGGGGAGATCGGTCATGCGGCCACCGTGCGAGCTCCCCCGGCGAGTGGGTCGACGGACTGGTGCCTCCCCCGGGAGAGGGTGCAGAGCCGGCGGGGTGCTGAGCATCGGGGAGTTCGCCGGGTGACCCACCTGAGCATCCGCACCCTGCGCCGCCACCACGACGCGGGCCTGCTCCAGCCCGAGCTGCGGGCACCGGACCTGCCGTTGGACGACGTCCGGGCGGTGTCGACCTCGCCCGACCCCGCCGTCCGGGCCTCCCGGGTGGCCGGGCACCTCGACCGGCGGCAGGACCGGCTGGCCCGCACGAGAGCAGCCGTCGCCTCGATGCAGCGGTTGCTGGACCCGGACCGGTGGACGTCGAACTGCGCCCGGTGCCGTCGACGACGGTCGCCGCGGTCGCCGAGGACGTCGACCTGGCGGACCGAGATCGCCCGACCCGTCTTCCGCGTGTCACCCGGGTGGGACACGCCGGGCGCCCGGAC
>JAOPVM010000142.1 GCA_025966215.1 Klenkia sp. | reverse complement strand
AACCCCGACGACTGGGCGCGGATCTCGGGCAAGAAGGGCGAGCGGATCGTCTACATCCGCACGCTGATCAGCGGCAAGGGCAACGAGAGCGGCCGGGCCATCGACACCGCGACGAACACCGGCCAGTACCTGTAGCAGGGTCGTCCGTCCGGGCCCCCGTCACCGTGTGGTGCCGGGGGCCCGCTCGTGCCTGGGCCAGGATGGGCCCGTGACGCGGCTGAGGACGGGGACCCTGCTGGTGGGTGTGCTGCTGCTGGCCGGCTGCACCAGCACCGTGCAGGGCACCGCCAGCCCGGGTGCCGCGGCCGTGGTGACCCCCGGCGACGACCCGCTCGTCGAGGCCCCGGCCATCGGCACCTGCCACGACCTCGAGGTCGCCCACCTCCCGCTCGAACCGCCCGCGGTGGTCGACTGCGACGAGGACCACACGTCCGAGACCGCGGTCGTCGTGGACACCGGGCTTCCCCTGGACGCGGCCTACCCGACGGTGGAGGACCTGGACGGCGACCACCTGGGGCCCGCCTACGAGGACGTCTGCAGCTACGACACCCCTCAGGAGTACCTGGGCGACGAGAGCCTGTACCAGCTGTACGCCTCCTACGCCCAGGTGCTGCCCACCGAGGAGCAGTGGGCCGCCGGGGCCCGGTGGGTGGCCTGCGACGTCTACTACGGCTACTCCTCACCGGAGGTGGCCCCGGGCAGGATGGCCGGTGCGTTGGCCGGCCCCGACCGGGACGCCTACCTGTACTGCCTGTCCGGCGATGTGGTCAGCCAGGAGACCGTGCCCTGTACGACGCCGCACTTCGCCGAGCCCAGCGGTGGCACCGCCGACGTCGCCGAGGGCTCGCCGTACCCGACGGACCAGGCCGCCCGCGCGGTGTACGCGCAGTCCTGCCAGTCCAGTGCGGTGCAGTACCTCGGGGGCCCGGTGCCCGCCGGCGTGCTGCTCGACATCACCACCGACGACCAGGAGAGCTGGGAGGGTCACCCCTACGCCCAGTGCGTCCTCGTGCAGGCCGACGGCAGCGAGACCACGGGCAGTCTGCTGCCCTGACGCGCGCCCCGGGGCGACCCCGTCGCCCGCCTACTGTGACCGGCATGAGCGTGCGACGGGTCATGGGGACCGAACTGGAGTACGGCATCTCGATCCCGGGACAGCCCGGGGCCAACCCGACCACCCTGTCCAGCCAGGTCGTGAACGCCTGGGCCCCGGCCGAGGCGCCCACGCGCCGTCGTCCGCGCTGGGACTTCGAGGAGGAGTCCCCACTGCGCGACGCCCGCGGCTTCGAGAGGGCACCCGCGCGGGCGCTCGACCACGCCGACCCCGACGAGGACCCGGGCATGGCCAACGTGGTGCTCACCAACGGCGCCCGGCTCTACGTCGACCACGCCCACCCCGAGTACTCCACGCCGGAGGTCACCAGCCCGCGTGACGTCGTGCTGTGGGACAAGGCGGGGGAACGGGTGATGGTCGAGGCCTCGGTCCGGGCCGCCCGGGTGCCGGGCAGCACGCCGATCCAGCTGTACAAGAACAACACCGACGGCAAGGGCCAGTCCTACGGTGCGCACGAGAACTACCTGATGGACCGCCGGACGCCGTTCCTGGACATCGTCCGGGGCCTCATCCCGTTCTTCGTCACCCGGCAGGTCTTCGCCGGTGCCGGGCGGGTCGGGATCGGCGTGGAGGGCCGCACCGAGGGGTTCCAGCTCTCCCAGCGGGCGGACTTCTTCGAGGTCGAGGTCGGCCTGGAGACCACGCTCAAGCGCCCGATCATCAACACCCGGGACGAGCCGCACGCCAACCCCGAGGAGCACCGCCGACTGCACGTCATCATCGGCGACGCGAACCTGGCCGAGCTGTCCACCTACCTCAAGGTCGGGACGACGTCGTTGGTGCTGGCGATGATCGAGGCGCGGACGCTGACCCAGGACCTCACCATCGAGGAGTCGGTGGAGGAGCTGCAGGCGGTCAGCCACGACCCCACGCTGACCCACCGGGTGCGGCTGCGCGACGGCCGGCGGCTCACCGCGCTGGAGGTCCAGCAGGAGTACCTGGCCATGGCGCGAGCGCACGTGGCCGCGACCGGGGACGACGACCCGCAGACCCACGACGTGCTGGCGAAGTGGGCCGAGGTGCTCGAGGACCTCGCGATCGACCCGATGCGCTGCGCCGACCGGTTGGACTGGCCGGCCAAGCTGCGGCTGCTGGAGGGCTACCGCAAGCGCGACGGGCTCTCCTGGGGCGATGCCCGGCTGGCCCTGGTCGACCTGCAGTACTCCGACATCCGGCCGGACAAGGGCCTCTACCAGCGCCTCGTGGCCCGCGGGTCGATGCAGACGCTGGTCACCGAGGACGAGGTGACCGCCGCGATGGGCACCCCGCCGGCCGACACCCGGGCCTTCTTCCGGGGCGAGTGCCTGCGGCGCTACCCCGCCCAGGTCGCCGCCGCCTCCTGGGACTCGGTGGTCTTCGACCTGGGCCGGGAGAACCTCGTGCGGGTGCCGACCATGGAGCCGTTGCGCGGCACCCGGGAGCACGTCGGCGCGCTGTTCGACTCGGTCGGCAGCGCCCAGGAGCTGGTCGACACCCTCACCGGCGGCTGACCCCTCCGCGCGTTCGCGTTCCTGTCACTCCCCGCGGGTAGCTTGCGGGCAGGGCACCACACCGGTGCCGCACAGGACTGGATCGGGAGGGCCTCATGGCCACCAGGGACACCGGCGGGCAGCAGAAGGCGACACGGTCGCGCGAGGAGACCGAGGAGGTCGAGGCCTCCGTCGACTCCGACGTGGCCGAGCGGCACGAGAAGGTCACCGAGGACGTCGACTCCATCCTCGACGAGATCGACGGGGTGCTCGAGCAGAACGCCGAAGAGTTCGTGAAGGCATATGTACAAAAAGGGGGCCAGTGACCATTCCTCTACAATTCTGAGAATGTTCGAAGAGTGGTCGAGAGAAAGCGCTGTCCGGATTGTGGTGACACCCGGCCGGTCGCCGAGTTCACTCGAGACCGGAGGCGTCGGGACGGCCTGGCCTTCTACTGCAGGACCCATGCTCGTGCGCGCCTGATCGCGTCGAAGCGGCGTCGACAGGGAGCACCGAAGCACCGCTTCCCCAACGGCATCGACGTCCCGGCCGGTGCCAAGTGGTGCCCGGACTGCGGCGAGGTGAGCCGCTGCACGAGGTCCCATCGGCGCGGAACACCCGCAGCGGTCGTCACTCGTACTGCCGGCCCTGCCACAACGTGCGGGGCAGGGACTCACTGGAGAAGATCGGCGGGGCGCGGGACTACCACCTCCGACGGCGTTACGGCATCACGGCGGCGGAGGCCGACGTGATGCTGGCCGCGCAGGGTGGCCTCTGCGCCATCTGCCGGGCGGCGCCGGCCGCCCACGTCGACCACGACCACGCGACCGACGCGGTCCGCGACCTGCTGTGCTTCACCTGCAACGGGGGCCTGGGCCAGTTCAAGGACGACCCGGCGGTGCTCCGGCTCCCCGCGGAGTACGTCGAGCGGCACCGCGGTGAGCCGGAGGTGGCCCTCGACCCACCGACCGGCTGCACGACGACACCCGCACTAGGGTCGGACAGACGCGAGCGACGGGGGTCCCGCCCCGGTCGGCGCAGCACGGACAGGCACGACCAGGGCGAGCAGTCGCGCCGTCGTCGGACGGCAGGAGAGGCGGACGCGTGAGCGACCAGAGCACCGGACGGAGCGGGTTCACCCCCGCCTACCTGGACCGGGTGGGCTCGTCCTTCACCGACTTCCTCGGCTCCACCGCCCCGGAGCTGCTGCCCGGCCGCCGACCGGTGCCCGCGGTGCCGATGGGCGACCTCGCCCCGCACGGCACGACGATCGTCGCCGCCACCTTCGACGGCGGTGTCCTGATGGGCGGTGACCGCCGCGCCACCATGGGCAACCTGATCTCCTCCCGGGACATCGAGAAGGTCTACGCCGCCGACTCCTGGTCGGTCATCGGCATCGCCGGGGCCGCCGGCATCGCCATCGAGATGGTCCGGCTGTACCAGGTCGAGCTCGAGCACTACGAGAAGATCGAGGGGATGACGATGTCCCTCGACGGCAAGGCGAACCGGCTGGCCGCGATGATCCGCGGCAACCTCGGCGCCGCGCTGCAGGGCCTGGCCGTCGTCCCGCTCTTCGCCGGTTACGACCTCGACGCCGCCGAGGGCGTCAGCCCCGGGCGGATCTTCAGCTACGACGTCACCGGCGGGAACTACGTGGAGCGCGGCTACGCCTCCGTCGGCTCGGGCTCGCTGTTCGCCCGGGGCTCGCTGAAGAAGACCTGGCGCCCGGGCCTGTCCGCCGACGCCGCCACCCGCACGCTCGTCGAGGCGCTCTACGACGCCGCCGACGACGACTCCGCCACCGGCGGGCCCGACGCGGTGCGCAGGCTCTACCCGATCCTCTACCGGATCGACGCGGAGGGCGCCGTCCGGCTGCCCGACGCCGAAGTGGCCGCGATCAGCGCCGCGATCACCGCCGACCGGTCCGCCGGCGCCGAGAGCCGGGAGGTCTGAGCCGTGTCGATGCCGTACTACGCCTCCGCCGAGCAGGTCATGCGGGACCGCTCGGAGTACGCCCGCAAGGGCATCTCGCGCGGCCGCAGCGTCGCCGTGCTCACCTACGCCGACGGCATCCTGTTCATCGCCGAGAACCCCAGCTCCACGCTGCACAAGATCGGTGAGATCTACGACCGGATCGGCTTCGCCGCCGTGGGCCGTTACTCGGAGTTCGAGAGCCTGCGGGTCGCCGGGGTCCGGCTGGCCGACGTGCGCGGCTACTCCTACAACCGGCGCGACGTCACCGGCCGGGTGGTGGCCAACGCCTACGCCCAGACCCTCGGCTCGATCTTCACCGAGCAGATGAAGCCCTTCGAGGTCGAGCTGTGCGTCGCCGACGTCGGGCAGACCCCGGAGACCGACCAGCTCTACCGGCTCACCTTCGACGGCTCGGTGTTCGACGAGCCGGACTTCGTGGTGATGGGCGGTCAGGCCGACGTGGTCACCGGCCACCTGCGGGAGTCCTTCCAGGCCGGCATGGGCCTCGCTGACGCGCTGGCAGCCGGCGTGAAGGCGCTGAGCGCGGTGAGTGCCTCCACCCAGGCCAACGGCGGGGGGCACGAGCAGCTGCCCGCCGAGCAGCTCGAGGTGGCCGTGCTCGACCGACGCCGCCCCAAGCGGGCGTTCCGGCGGATCACCGGCGCCGCGCTGCGCGGGCTGCTGGCCGCCGATCAGACCGCCGACGACGCGGTCACCGGCGAGAGCCCCGTACAGGCTGCCGTCGACACCACGGAGCACGCCCCGAGCCAACCGGCCCCCGGCACGCCGCCCGGGCTCGGTGACCCGGCGGCCCCGGACACCGCCGGTGGCGTCCAGGCGGACGGGCCGGCCTGATGCCGGTCGTGATCCGCCCCGTCGTCGGTACACCGGCCTAGGCTCCACCCGTGGACCGCAGGATCTTCGGCATCGAGACCGAGTACGGCGTCACGTGCACCTTCCAGGGCCAGCGCCGGCTCTCCCCCGACGAGGTGGCCCGCTACCTCTTCCGCCGAGTGGTGTCCTGGGGGCGCAGCTCCAACGTGATCCTGCGCAACGGCTCCCGGCTGTACCTCGACGTCGGCAGCCAC
>JAOPVM010000137.1 GCA_025966215.1 Klenkia sp. | reverse complement strand
GCCTCGACCCTGGCCCGTGAGCTGCACGACGTGGACAAGCTCTCGGCGTTCTTCGACCTGGTGCACCAGGACCCGATCGTCAGCCAGGTCAAGCTCATCGCCGAGCCCTGGGACGTCGGCGACGGCGGCTACCAGGTCGGCAACTTCCCCTCGCTGTGGACCGAGTGGAACGGCAAGTACCGCGACACCGTCCGCGACTTCTGGCGCGGCGAGGACGCGACGGTCGGTGAGTTCGCGAGCCGGATCACCGGGTCGGCCGACCTGTACCAGCACTCCGGCCGGCGCCCGGTCGCCAGCATCAACTTCGTGACCGCCCACGACGGCTTCACGATCAACGACCTCGTGTCCTACAACGACAAGCACAACGAGGCCAACGGCGAGGACAACAACGACGGCGAGAGCCACAACCGCAGCTGGAACTGCGGCGTGGAGGGCGCGACCGACGACCCCGAGATCCTGGCCCTCCGCGCCCAGCAGCGACGCAACTTCATCGCCACGCTGATGCTCTCCCAGGGCGTGCCGATGCTGCTGCACGGCGACGAGCTGGGCCGTACCCAGAACGGCAACAACAACGGCTACTGCCAGGACTCCGAGCTGACCTGGATCGACTGGTCCGACGTCGACGAGGGCCTGGTCGAGTTCACCAAGCTGGTGACCCACCTGCGGCACGACCACCCGACGTTCCGACGCCGCCGGTTCTTCCACGGCCGTCCGGTCGGTCGCGGCGAGGGCGAGCCGGTCCCGGACATCGCCTGGCTCACCCCGGCCGGTGAGCTGATGACCGAGGAGGACTGGGACGCCCACTACGCCAAGAGCGTGGCCGTCTACCTCAACGGCAACGGCATCCGCTCGACCGACGAGCGTGGCGAGGCCGTGGTGGACGACTGCTTCATCCTGGCGTTCAACGCCTGGCACGAGGACATCGAGTTCACCCTGCCCGCCTCGGAGTACGCCCCGACCTGGTCGGTCGTCGTGGACACCGCCGAGTTCGGTCCGGTGGAGCCCAACGAGAGCCAGGCCGGCGACGTCATCACCGTCAAGGGCCGCGCCATGGTCGTCCTGCGCAGCGTCTCGTGACCGCGGCCACGGGGGCACGGGAACACAGCCGGGGGGTGCCCTCGGGCACCTACCGGCTGCAGTTCCACGCCGAGTTCACCCTGGACGACGGGGCGCAGCTGGCCGGGTACCTGGCAGACCTCGGCGTCAGCCATGCCTACGCCTCGCCGCTGCTGCGGTCGGCCGAGGGTTCCAACCACGGCTACGACACCACCGACCACGCGCACGTCGACGAGGCGCGTGGTGGTCGGGAGGGTCTGGACCGGTTCGTCGCCGCGCTGCACGAGCACGGCCTGGGCCTGGTCCTGGACCTGGTGCCCAACCACATGGGCGTGGACGACGCCCACGCCTCGCAGTGGTGGTGGTCGCTGCTGGAACTCGGTCCCGACAGCCCGCACGCGCACGCCTTCGACGTCGACTGGGCCTTCGGCGGCGGTCGCGTGCGGGTGCCGGTGCTGGGGTCCGCCGACGACGTGACCGAGCTGCGGGTGACCGACGGCGAGCTGCGGTACTACGAGCACCGCTTCCCGATCGCCCCCGGCACCGGCGAGGGCACCCCGCAGGAGGTGCACGACCGGCAGCACTACGAGCTGGTCGACTGGCGCCGGGCCGACGGCGACCTGAACTACCGCCGGTTCTTCGCCATCAACACCCTGGCCGGGCTGCGGGTGGAGGACCAGCGGGTCTTCGACGCCACCCACGAGCTGGCGCTGTCGCTGGTGTCCGAGGGGCTGGTCGACGGGCTGCGGATCGACCACCCGGACGGGCTGGCCGACCCGCAGCAGTACCTGGACCGGCTCGCCGAGGCCGGCGGCCACCGCTGGACCGTGGTGGAGAAGATCCTCGAGCCGGGCGAGCAACTGCCCGGCGACTGGGCCACGGCCGGCACCACCGGCTACGACGCGCTGGCCGAGGTGGACGGCGTGCTGGTCGACCCGGCCGGTGAGCCGGTGCTGACCGCGCTGGACACCGAGCTGGTCGGTCACGAGGTCGACTACGCCGAGCTGGTGCACGGGTGCAAGCGCGAGGTCACCGACGGGATCCTCGGCTCCGAGGTCGCCCGGCTGGCCCGGCTGGTCGGAGACCTCCCCGGGGTGTCGGCCGAGCAGGTCGTGGAGGGGCTCGCCGAGCTGCTGGCCTCCTTCCCGGTGTACCGCACCTACCTGCCCGAGGGCCGCGCCCAGCTGGACGCGACCGTCTCCGCCGTCCGGGAGCGCCGCCCCGACCTCACCGCCGCGGTCGACGGACTGCACCCGTTGCTGGCCACCCCGCACACCGAGCTGGCCACCCGCTTCGAGCAGACGTCGGGCCCGGTCATGGCCAAGGGCGTGGAGGACAGCGCCTACTACCGGTGGGCCCGGTTCGTGATGCTGAACGAGGTGGGCGGCGACCCCGCGCACTTCGGTGTCCCGGTCGCGGACTTCCACGCCGCCCAGGAGCACCGGGCGGCCGAGCGGTCGGTCTCCATGACCACGCTGTCCACCCACGACACCAAGCGCAGCGAGGACGTCCGGGCCCGGCTCGCCGTGCTCGCCGAGCTGCCGGAGGAGTGGGCCGACCTGGTCCGCGGCTGGCTGGCCCGGCACCCGCTGGCCGACCGTCCGCTGGCCCACCTGGTCTGGCAGAACCTGGTGGGTGCGTGGCCGCTGTCGCGGGAGCGGGCGCAGGCCTACGTGGAGAAGGCAGCCCGGGAGGCCGGCACGTCCACCACGTACACCGCCCCCGACGCGGAGTTCGAGGCCACCCTGCACGCGATGGTCGACGCGGCGTTCGACGACCCGACCACCCGGTCGGAGATCGACGCGTTCGTCGAGCGGATCACCCCGTTCGGCTGGTCGAACTCACTCACCCAGAAGCTGCTGCAGCTCACCATCGCCGGGGTGCCCGACGTCTACCAGGGCACCGAGCTCTGGGACTTCAGCCTGGTCGACCCGGACAACCGCCGTCCGGTGGACTTCACCGCCCGGCGGGAGCTGCTGACCGGTCTGGACGACGGCGCCGTCCCGGCCGTCGACGCCTCCGGTGCAGCCAAGCTGCTGGTGGTCTCCCGGGTGCTCCGGCACCGTCGGGACTCCCCCGGGTCGTTCTCCCGCTACGAGCCCGTCGGCGTGACCGGGTCGGCCGCCGACCACGCGGTCGCCTTCGACCGGGGCGGCGTCGTCACGGTGGCCACCCGGCTCCCGGTCGGTCTGGCTGCCACCGGCTGGGGCGACACCGCCCTGGAGCTCTCCCACGGCGGCTGGCGCGACCTGCTGACCGGCACCCGGGTCGTCTCCGACGCGCACGGTGTCGCGGTGGCCGAGCTCCTGGCGGCCCTCCCGGTCGCCCTGCTGGTCAAGGACTGAGGAAGGACCCCCTCGAGGGCTCACCGTCGAGGGGGTCCACCCGTCGGGGCCCGGGCGCTGGCGCCCAGACCTCGGCGAGGGCGGCCGGCCACGCCGGGTCCCGGGTGTGGTCGGTGTGTCCACGCCGGCCGGGCCAGGGCCGCTCCTGCGGGTCGACCACCGCAGGGTCGGGCAGCCGCCACTCCGGGCCGGACCGGCGCACCCCGAGGGCGTCCACGTCGTCGACCCCGTCCTGCTGGCCGTCCGCGGTCAGCCGGGTCGAGGTCGGCGGGCCGCCGTCCGGACTGCGGTCCCAGGCCAGCACCGGACCCCCGAACGGGTCGGTCGCCCGGAACAGGCTGAGCCAGCGGCGGTCCAGCACGCCGAGCGTCCAGCGCAGCAGCGCCACCGGAACCGCGCGCGGGAAGACCCGGGCGTAGACCGACCTGAGCTGGGAGGCGTGGGTGACCAGGGCGACCCGGGGCCGCAGCTCCGGCGGCACCTGCAGCAGCGCGGCCAGGCAGATCAGGCTGCCCTGGCTGTAGCCGACCAGGGTCACCCGGTCGGCCCCACCCGCGGTCACCAGCCACCCCACCCGGGTGGCGACGTCGCCGACCGCCCGGCGGGAGTACGGCGGCGGGACGACGGGGTGCACCTCGCGTGGCCAGAACGCGACGACGTCCCAGAGCACGTTGACCCCGCGGCGGACGGCGGGGTGCAGCACGGCACCCCGCCCGGCCAGCAGCAGCCCGACCGCGAACCCGACCAGGGCGACCGTGCCGACCCCCACCAGCACCCGGCCGGCGGGTCCGGTGTCGGGCAGCGGCACCCCGGCCAGCCCGGCGAGCAGCATCCCGGCGGCCAGCACGGTCAGCACGGCCAGCCCGACCAGCACCCCGGGCGCCCAGGACCGCAGCCCGGCCAGCCACAGCCCGGTGGCCGCGCTCTCCACCACCGGACCGGCGGTGCCC
>JAOPVM010000134.1 GCA_025966215.1 Klenkia sp. | reverse complement strand
CGGCCGGCCGCTGGGTCCGCTGGCCGGGCTGCCGATCACGGTCAAGGACTCCGTCGACGCCCTCGGGCTGCCCACCTCGCACGGCCGGGCCGAGGACCGGCGGGTGGCGGTCGCCGACGCCCCGAGCGTCCGGCGGCTGCGGGACGCCGGGTGCGTGGTGCTCGGCAAGACCAACGTGCCGGTGTGGCTGGCCAGCATGCACAGCGAGAACGACCTCTTCGGCGCCACGCTGAACCCCTGGGACCTCTCCCGGTCCAGCGGCGGCTCCAGCGGCGGGTCCGCGGCGGCGGTGGCCGGGGGGCTGGCGGTGGCCGACCTGGGCAGCGACCTGGCCGGGTCGCTGCGGGTGCCGGCGGCCTGGTGCGGGCTGTTCGGCCACCGGCCCAGCAACGGCGCGGTCTCCAAGCTGGGCAACATGCCCTGGCCCGACGGCGGGCTGCTCGAGCCGATGGTGTCCGCGATCGGTCCGTTCACCCGGTCGGCGGCCGACACCGAGCTCGTCAGCGAGGTGCTCTTCGGGGCCGAGGGCCTGGACGCCGTGGGCTGGCAGCTGCGGCTGCCCCCGGCCCGGGTCACCGACCTGGCCGGCACCCGGGTCGCGGTGTGGACCGAGGACCCCGCGCTGCCCGTGGACCCCGAGGTGGCGACGGCGATCCGCGGCCTCGCCGACCGGCTGGCCGACGCCGGTGCCCGGGTCACCGAGCTGACCGTGCCCCCGGTGGGTGGGGCCGAGGACCTCGAGCTGTACCAGCGGCTGCAGGCGGCCGAGGTGGTGCACGGCTTCTCGGCGCAGGACCTCGCCGACGCCGGCGAGCGCTACCACCAGTCGGTGTGGGCGGCGCTGCGCGACCTGGAGTCCCAGCGTGCGGCGACCGCGCGGTGGGCGCAGGTGTTCGCCGGGGTCGACGTCGTCCTGTGCCCGGCGGTGTCCCGCACCGCCACGGCCTACACCGCCGACCGGACCGCCCCGGCCACCGTGCGGGTCGACGGCCGGGAGCTGCCGATCGACACGGTCTGCGACTGGGCGCGGATGTCCAGCCTGGGCCGGCTGCCGGCCACCGTCGTCCCGCTCGGGCCCGGTGCCGCCACCGGCCTGCCGGTGGGGGCGCAGCTGCTGGGCGCCTACCTGGAGGACCGCACCCCGCTGGCCGTCGCCCGCCTGGCCGAGCAGGCCGGGCTGGTCGCGTTCAGGAGCCCGGGAAGTCGGACTTCCTGATGGTGGCGTGCACGCCCTTCACGACATCGACGACCTGGCTGATCCGGAAGTCCGTCGCCGCCGACAGGTAGGCGTAGGCCAGCGACGGGTCCATCCCGAACCGGGCCTGCAGCAGCGCGACCGCGGCGCGCACGCAGTCGGCCACCGCCACGTCGAGGTCCTCGTCCAGCCCGGTGGGCACCAGGAACTCCGTGGTCTCCGCGAGCGGGCCGGTGAGGTCACCGAAGCGGGCGAGGGCGTCCTCCCGCGGCACCACGTCGAACCGGACGGTGGCCCGCAGGCTGGCCTCCATCGCGGTCAGCGACACCTCGCCGTCGCCCTGGGCGAAGTGCGGGTCGCCCACGTGGGCCAGCGCCCCGTCGACCTGCACCGGCAGGTACAGCGTGCTGCCGGTGGTCAGCAGGGCGATGTCCAGGTTCCCGCCGTGCCGGCCCGGTGGCACCGAGTGCGGGCGTTCGGCCCCCGGCACGGCGACGCCCATGATCCCCAGGAACGGGCGCAGCAGGAACCGCACGGTGGGTGGGGCGCCGGGGGTGAGCGGCAGCAGGCCGTGGTCGCCGTCGTCGGACACCGCGGCGAACGCGCTGAACACCGGTGCGCCGCTCAGCGGGTGCTCGCCGGCCAGCACGCCCTTGCCGTGCCGGTTGGAGATGACGCCGTAGGGCACCCGCGGCGTCGTGTCGAGCACGGTCATCGCCAGCAGGTCACCGACCCGGGCACCGTGCACCGCGACCGGGCGGCTCACCACGTGCGGGCCGTCGACGCCGAACTCGTGCGGGTGCGCGCTGCCCGCCAGGGCCACGGCATCCTCGAGCACCTCGGTGACCCCGTGCTGCCCGAAGAAGGCCGCCGGGTCACGGCCCTGGTCCTCCAGGACGCCCTCGTGGCTGACCGTGTCCAGGGTGACCGCCGTCCCCGGGTCGACGGTGAGCACCGGCTCGTCCCTCGCGCACGGGAGCCTGCCCCAGAGCACGTGCTCGGGGGTGGAGGGCAGGTACGTGTCCGCGAGGATCGGCCCACGTCCCGGCTGGAGGACCGGCGTCACCCGGCGGCGACCTGGGCGGCCAGCCGGGCCATCCGCTCGTGCACCTGGTCGACCACCTCCTCGGCCTGCGGGTCGGTCAGCGTCGCGCCGTCGGCGACCATGCGGCCGCCGACCCAGACCGAGCGCAGGTTGCGCAGCGAGCACGCCAGCACGTAGGTGCCGACGGCGTCCCAGACCGGGCCGGTGTCCGGGCGCCGCGGGTCGACCACGCAGAAGTCGGCGAACCGGCCCACCCGCAGCGAGCCGACGTCGCCGCCCACGCCCAGGGCCTCGGCGCCGCCGCGGGTGTGCATCATCAGCACGTCGGCGACCGGGGCGGCCATCGGGTCCTTGTACTGCGCGCGGAGCATCGCGATGCCGGTGCGCATGTTGTTCCACGGGTCGGCGACGTCGGTGCACGACTGGTCGTCCAGCCCCATCCCGACCCGCATGCCGGCGGCCCGCAGCTCCGGGATCGAGGCGACCCCGCTGGCGAGGCGGCCGTTGCTCATCGGCTGCCAGCTCATCCCGCAGCCCCCGGCCGCGGCGGCGGCGATGATCTCCGGGGTCGTCTGGATGAAGTGCCCGAACACCAGCTGCGGGGTCAGCGCCCCGGCGTCGGCGTACCAGGCGAACTTGGACCGCTGCAGGTCCAGCATCTCCGCGGTCTCCAGGAAGTGCGCCTGGTTGACCAGCCCGAACTCCCGCATCACCTGGACCTCCAGGGCGGCGGTGTCCGGGGTCGGCGCCCACTGCACGGCGCCGCTGACCGCGACGCCCAGCAGCAGCGAGGGGTCGGCGTCCGCCGCGCCGGCGACCACGTCCCGCACGTGGGCCAACGCCTCGGCCCGGGGGACGCTGCCCTGGGCGAGCATCACCGAGTGCAGGCTGCGCAGGCCGGCGTCGAGTGTGGCCCGCAGCTGGGCGTCCTGGCGGGCGGTGTCGGGCAGCCGGTCACCGAAACTGGCGGTGGTCTTGTCGAACGGCAGGCCGCCGTCGGTGAAGTCGTAGGCGGTGGTGATCCCGTTGCGGAGGAAGTCCTGGGCGCCGTGCCGGGTGGACCAGTACATGTCCTGCGGGGTGGCCGGCAGGACGTAGCGCAGCATCGCTTCGATCCAGCCGTACAGCGTCTCGTCCATGCCCAGCCCGCGGCTGCCCGAGGTGAACAGGTGGCTGTGCGCGCTCACGAACCCCGGGCCCACGATCGTGCCGGTCGCGTCGAGCACCTCCTCGGCGGCGGCGAGCTGTTCCGGGGTCGGCGTCCCCGGCTCGACGTCGGTGAGCCGCCCGTCGGCCCCGACGGCGAACCAGCCGACGAACGGGGCCGGGCGGTCGGGGTCGACGGTGAGCAGGGTGGCGCCGTGCACGAGCAGGGTGGTCATCCAGCTGCCTCCGGGGTCCACTGGCCGGTGACCAGTTCGGTGTACATGCGGCGCAGCAGCAGGCTGTTCTTGTCCGCCTTGGCGTGCGCGTTGAGGTGCTGTGCCAGCGGGAACCCGTCGGGCAACCGGTCCAGCAGGTCCTTGTCCTCGAGCTCCACCTGGTGGTCGAAGGCGCGGATGTCGGCGGCCGGGCGGTCGGCCTCGGTGTCGGTGCGCAGCACCACCTGGTGGATCACGCAGCTGCGGTCGTCGACCGGGGTGATGGCCTTGAGCATCACGTGGCCCAGGCCGTCGGGGTAGCGGATGAGCAGGTGCATGAAGAAGGGCAGGTGCACCTGGCTCCAGGTGTGCCGCACGGTCGGGCCGGTCTCCCCGGGGCGGCCCTCGACCGGGACGTCGGTCCAGGTGACCAGGCCGTACGGCGTGCGCTCGACGTCCTGGTCGGTCAGTTCGGGGTTGTCCGGGTTGCCGAAGGAGTTCCGGTGCACGAACGCCACGTGCCCGGGGTCGATGTTGTTCTCCACCAGGTGCATGGCGGTGCAGTCGAAGTCCCAGGAGCCCTCGGGCACCTGCCGCCAGGCCGGGTCGTCCCACTCGGCGACCGTGGGGACGTCGGCGATCGGGCCGCCCTCGTCCTCGCCGGCCAGGCAGACCCAGACCAGGCCGTAGCGCTCGGTGCTGGCCACCATGGTCAGGCCGGACTTCGTGGGGTGCGGAGAGTCGGGGAACTGCGGGATCCGCCGGGTCGTGCCGTCGGCGTCCCACTCCCAGCCGTGGTAGGCGCAGACCAGGCGGCAGCCGGTCACCCAGCCCATCGACAGCGGGGCGTCGCGGTGGGCGCAGCGGTCGTGCGCCACGCTGACCGGCCCCGCGGGGTCCGGGCGCCAGACGACGAGGTCGGTGCCGAGCACCCGGCGGTGCAGCGGTGCGGCGCCGCGTCGCCCGGGCTCGGGGTCGGTGCGGACGTCGTCGACGGCGCACACCACGTACCAGAACCGCCGGAAGACGGGGTGCTCGGAGAGCACGAGGTGGTCGGGGCCGGCGTGCCGGGTGGTGCGCTCCTGCAGTGCGGTCATGGGTCGTCCTGGTCTCCCGCGGGCCGCTCGCGCCGTTCGCGCGGCCCCGGTGGGCACGCTGCCCGCCGCGGGTTGCGTCGCGGTTTCAGGCCCGTTGCACGTCCGCGAGGACGACGGCCGCGGCGTTCCGACCCGAGGCGCCCCACACGCCGGCGCCGGGGAAGGTCCCCGCGCCGGTGAGGTAGAGCCCCCGGACCGGGGTGGCGTACCGGGTGAGCTCGCGGTCCCGGCCGACCAGGGCGGCCAACGGTCCGCCGGAGAAGGACGGCGCCCACCCCCGCGGCATGCCCAGGTCGCGCTCGTAGTCCTCGGGGGTGACCACCCGCCAGCGCCGCACGTCGGCGGCGAAGCCCGGGCCCACCTGTGCGGCCAGCAGGTCCAGCCACCGTTGCGGCTCGGTCGACGCCGCCCAGCCGCCGGGCACCGCGTACGGCGTCCAGAGCACCTCCAGGGAGAGCACGTGGTCCGCACCGACCCGCATGGACGGGTCCAGCACGGAGGGCGTGTTGACCAGCGCCATCGGCCGGGCCGCGACGGCGCCGCTCGGCAGGGCGGCGTGCGCGGCCTCGACGACGGCCAGGGACGGCGCCAGCGTCGTCGTCGGCACGTGCGGGTCGAACGGGCCGACCCGCTCCTGCAGGCGGGCGATCTGTGGGAGCACCGGCAGCGTGCCCACGACGGCGTCGAGCTTCGACTCGTACCCGTCGGGCTGCGGGCGGTCCGTCCACCGGGCGACCATCGCCTCCGCGCCGGCCGGCGGCTGTGGGCCGAGCCAGTCGACGACGGTGGTGCGCGGGTCGACCGAGCTGACGACGACGTCGGCCGGGACCTCCTCGCCGCTGTCCAGCAGCACCCCGCGGACCCGCGGTCCCTCCGCCAGGACGCGGACGACCCGGGCACCGGTGCGGACGACGCC
>JAOPVM010000130.1 GCA_025966215.1 Klenkia sp. | reverse complement strand
CCGGCGGACCTCCCGGGCGTCCAGCCGACCGCCGCGCACGCCGAGCAGCAGCGCGGGCCCGCTGTCGGACCGGGCCAGCACCGGCCGTCCCGCGGTCAGCCAGCGCTCCAGGGCCTCCTCGGCCGGCACTCCGTAGGGGACGCTCCGCTCCTTGCGGCCCTTGCCCAGCACCCGCAGCAACCGGCGGCCCCGGTCGACGTCGTCCACGTCGAGCCCGACGAGCTCCCCGACCCGGATGCCGCTGGCGTAGAGCAGCTCCAGCGCCAGCGTGTCGCGCACGGCGGCCGCCTGGTCCTCGGGGGTGGCGTCCTCGGCCGGTGGTGGCCGGTCCTCGAGCACGGCCCGGGCCTGGTCGACCGCCAGGACGTCCGGGAGGGTGCGGTGCCGGGCCGGGCTGGCCAGCCGCAGCCCCACGTCGTCGGCCCGCACCCCGGTCCGCCGCAGGTACGCGGTGAAGGAGCGCGCCGAGGCGGCGCGGCGGGCCGTCGTCGACCGCCCGTCCCCCCGGGTGCGCCCCAGCGCCAGCCAACTGCGCAGGGTCGCGAGGTCCAGGTCGGCCGGGCTCGCTCCACCGCGTCGCCGGACGTGGTCCAGCAGGGACACGACGTCCCCGGTGTAGGCGCGCACCGTGTGTTCGGACAGGTCCCGCTCGACGCCCAGGTGCTCGACCCAGGCCTCCAGCGGCTCGAGCAGTGCGGGGGGCAGCCCGGCACGCAGCTCTGCGGTCCGACCGGTCACCGCACGACCCTCTCCCCCGGTCCCCGGGCGGTCAACCCACCGCGCCGTCGGCGGACCGTCCCTCCCCGGTGACCCGCCAGCCCGTGCCGGTCCACTCGACCAGACCCGCCAGCTCCAGCGCCGGGAGCACCCGCAGCACGTCCAGGCCCGTGCAGCCGGCGATGGCGGCGAGCCGGTCCGGGGAGACCCCGGTGCGGACCGGGCAGGCGTCCAGCACCCGACGGGCCACGTCGGACAGGTCGTCCCGTGGGCCCGTGGCGACGGGCGCCGGGTCGGTCAGGTCGGCACCCAGCCGGCCCACCGCCTCCAGCACCTCGGCTGCGGACGTCACCAGGAGCGCCGGGCGGTCGGACTCCTCGCGCAGCAGCTGGTGACACCCCACGCTCATCGCCGAGGTCACCGGCCCCGGGACCGCCATGAGCACCTTGCCCAGCGACCGGGCCCGGTGTGCGGTGGCCTGCGCCCCGGAGCGGGCGGCGGCCTCCACCACGACGGTGCCGCGGGTCAGCGCCGCGATCAACCTGTTGCGGACGAGGAACCGGTGCCGCAGCGGCGCGCAGCCCGGTGGCCACTCGCTGACCAGCAGCCCGTCCTGCAGGACCCGGTCGAACAGGGTGGCGTGCCCGGCCGGGTACGGACGGTCGACCCCGCAGGCCAGCACCACGACGGTGGGTCCGCCGGCGGCCAGCGCTCCCCGGTGCGCGGCGGCGTCGATGCCGAAGGCCCCGCCGGACACCGTCGTCCACCCACGGGTGGTGAGCCCGTGGGCGAGGTCGGCTGCCACGTGTTCGCCGTAGGCGGTGCTGGCCCGTGACCCGACCAGGGCCACCGAGCGGTCCACCGCCAGGTCCAGCCGGGCCGGGCCGCGCACCCAGAGGCCCAGGGGCGGCACCAGGGCCGTGGTCCGGTCCCCGGTGTGGCCCTGCGCAGTGGCCACGGTCAGGCAGTGCAGCTCGTCCGCGGGCCACTCGTCGTCCTCGGGGACGACCAGGCGCGCGCCCATCCGGTCGGCCCGGTCGAGGTCCGGTCCGCTGCGGTCCTCCCCGGACCGCGTGCCGGCCAGCGCCTGCAGTCGGGGTGGGGCGGCCACCCGGTGCAGGGCGGTCGCGGCGGCCACCGGGCCGACCTCCTCCACCCACCGCCACAGCTCCGGGCTGCCGGGTTCGACGGCCCGGGTCAGCCAGGCCCGGGCCCGCCGGACGTCGTCGCCACCGCAGCTCACGCCGCCACCCGCTGCAGTCGCAGCCCGAGGGCCTCGGCCACCTCGTCGGGGCCGGGCACGGTGCGCCCGGCGAGGTCAGCCAGGGTCCAGGCGACCCGGGTCACCCGGTCGAACCCGCGCACCGACAGCGCACCGCGCTCCAGGGCCCGCTCGGCCAGGGACAGGGCCGCCCGGGGCACCGGCCACCGCTCGCGGAGCAGCCGCCCGGGCACCTGCCCGGTGGTGCTCAGCCCGGTGCCGACCATCCGCGCCGACGCCGCTGCCCGGGCATCGAGCACCCGGGCGGCCACCACCGCGGTGGACTCGTCCGAGGCGTCGTTGTCCAACCAGCCGGCCCGCAGCACCGCCGGCAGCTCCACCCGCAGGTCGATCCGGTCCAGCAGCGGACCGGAGAGCCGGGACTGGTACCGGCGGCGTTCCAGCGAGCTGCAGGTGCAGGCGGTGTCCCCGGCGGCGCTCGCGCACGGGCAGGGGTTGGCCGCCAGCACGAGCTGGGTCCGGCAGGGGAAGGTGGCCGACCCGTGCGCCCGGTGGACGGTGACCGACCCCCGCTCCAGCGGCTGGCGCAGGGTGTCGAGCACGACCCGGGGGAACTCCGGGGCCTCGTCGAGGAACAACACGCCCCCGTGGGCCCGGCTGAGGGCACCGGGGCGGATCTGCCCCGAACCCCCGCCGACGAGCGAGGCCGCCGACGCGGTGTGGTGCGGGGCCACGAAGGGCGGCCGGGTGACCAGCGGGGCGCCCGGCGCGAGCGTGCCGGCCACCGAGGCGACCGCGGTGACCTCGGTGGCCGCGGTCTCGTCCAGCACCGGCAGGAGACCGGGGAGCCGCTCGGCCAGCATGGTCTTGCCCGCGCCGGGCGGACCGGACAGGTACAGGTGGTGGCCACCGGCGGCGGCGACCTCCACCGCCCGCCGCCCGGTCACCTGACCCACCACGTCGGCGAGGTCGGGCCCCGGCGCCGGGACCGCGCCCGGCCCACGGACGTGCTGCGGCAGCCGGGTGCCGGTGAGGTGCCCCAGCACCGCGGCCAGGTCGGTGGCCCCGACCACCTCGACCCCGGCGACCAGGGCGGCCTCGTCCGCGTTGGCCTGCGGCACGACCACCCGGGTGTGCCCGGCGCGCCGGGCG
>JAOPVM010000129.1 GCA_025966215.1 Klenkia sp. | reverse complement strand
CGACTTCTAGTCCGGCTCGGCGGAGGGCTCGGTGGGGGGCCCGGTGGGGGGCCCGGCGTCGAGTTCGGCGAGGTGCCGCAGCCAGAGCAGTCCCAGGACCGGCAGCACCAGCGGGATGAAGCCGTAGCCCTGCCCGTACACCGACCACACCGTGGCGTCCGGGAACGCCTGCCGGTCCAGCAGGGACAGGGTGCCCACGACGAGCACCCCGACCAGTTCGACCAGCACGGCGACCACGGCGGTGCGGCGTCCGCCCCGGCCGCCGCGGGCCAGCCCGACCGTGGCGACGAGGTAGACCACCGCGGAGAAGGCCGACAGCAGGTAGGCCACCGGGGCCTCGTCGAACTGGGTGGCCAGCTGGACGGCGGCTCGGGCGCCGGCGGCCAGGGCGAAGGTGCCGTAGAGGGCGACGAGCACCCGGCCGGGGCCGCGCGAGCCGTGGTCGGTCTGCCCGTCGGAGCCGGCCGCGGGGGCGCCGAGGCGGTCAGCCACCGGTGGCCTCCCAGAGCTGGAGCAGCCGCCAGACCATGACGGCGACGACGAGACCGGCCACCGCGACGACCGACCCGGCCCACCGGGTGGGCTCGGTGCGCGACCACAGCACCCCGGCCACCGGGACCAGGACCACGCTGACCAGGTAGGCCAGGAAGGTGGCCGTCTCCGGTGGGCGCTCCCCGCCGACGAGGGCGACGGCGACCAGCACCAGCTGGACCACCAGGAGGAGCTCCAGCACCCCGGCGACGAGCAGGTGGGCCTGCCCGGTGCGGCGGCGGAGCACCGTGGACAGCACGCCGAGGGCGACCAGGACCAGGGCGACCACGGAGGCCGCGACCACCAGCGGGGTGCTCACGCGGGCGTCTGGGGTCCGGTCACGTCGACATCCTCCCAGCCGCGCGACCACCGGTGTGGTCGCCGAGCAGGGCACGATCCGATCTCGTAGCGCCCGTGGGTCCTCCCCAGGGCCCACCTGGTGGGACAGACTCGGGGCATGACCGTCCGGGAGCTGGTGAGCGACCTCTTCGCCGAGCACGTGGACCGGCTCACCACCCGACCGGTCCGGCTGCAGACGCTGGTCGCCCTCCTGGAGGACCTCGAGGTCGCCGAGCCGACCACCCGGGTGGCGATGGCCGGGCTGCGTCGCGAGGGTCTGTTCGCCGCCAGCCGCAGTGGCCGGGAGACCCTCTACACCCCCACCGACCGGCTGCGCGCGGTCCGGGAGCGCCGTCAGGAGCGCCTGGACCAGCGGTTGCTGCCCTGGGACGGCCGCTGGCGGATGGTCATCTACACCGTCCCGGAGACCGACCGGGCCACCCGCGAGCGGGTCCGCCGCACCCTGGGCCGGCACGGCTTCGGGATGCTGGCCCCGGCGACCTGGATCTCTCCCCAGGAGGCCTCGCTGGACGAGGTGCGGGCCGAGCTCGCCACCGAGCCGGTCGCCCGGCTGGACGTGCTGCGGGCCCAGATGGCCGACGCCGACATGCCCTCGACCGACCTCGAGCTGGCGCAGCGCTGCTGGGACCTCGACGCGCTGGCGGCGGGCTGGCGGGAGCTGACCGGGTCCTTCCGGGAGCAGCTCGCCGGGCCGTGCCCGAGCGGGCCGGCCGCGCTGCGGGCCCACCTGCGCTCGCTGCAGGCGTTCCGGCTGATGGTGGGCGGCGACCCGTTCCTGCCGCCGGAGCTGAGGCCCGCCGACTGGCCCGGTCAGGACGCCTGCGACACCTGGAGCGAGCTGAGCTCCCGGCTGGCCGACCCGGCCCGCGAGCACGTCGCCACCCGCCTGGCCGAGGACGTCGGCGAGGTCGTCCTCGCCCCCCGGGCCCAGCAGGACGCCTCCTCGCTGATCTGAGCCCGTCCGGTCCCGCGGGGCCGACCCGGGTGGGCCGGCCCCGGTCGGTCAGACGTGGACCGAGGACATGTCCGGGTAGCGGTCGCCGGCCGCCGCGCCCACCGGCGCGGCCTCGTCGAGGGCCTGCAGGTCCGCGGGGGTGAGGACGACGTCGGCCGCAGCCGCGTTCTCCTCCAGGTAGGACACCCGCTTCGTGCCCGGGATCGGCACGATCGTCGGCAGCCCCTCGGTGCCCGAGCGGGCCATCACCCAGGCCAGCGCGAGCTGGGTCGCGCTGACGCCCTTGCCCTCGGCAAGCTCGCGCACCCGGTCGACCAGCCGCAGGTTCTGCTGGAACGCCTCGCCCTGGAAGCGGGGGTTGACCCGGCGGAAGTCGCCCTCCTCCAGGTCGGCCACGCTGCGGATCTGCCCGGACAGGAAGCCCCGGCCGATCGGGGAGTAGGCGACGAACCCGATGCCCAGCTCGGCGCAGACGTCGAACACCCCGTCGGTCTCGGGGTCCCGGGTCCACAGCGAGTACTCGGTCTGCACCGCCGTCACCGGCTGCACGGCGTGCGCCCGGCGGATGGTGTCCGGGGCGGCCTCGGAGATGCCGGCGTGCCGGATCTTGCCGGCCTGCACCAGCTCGGCCAGGGCGCCCCAGGTGTCCTCGATCGGCACCGAGGGGTCGACCCGGTGCTGGTAGTAGAGGTCGATCACGTCGACGCCCAGGCGCTGCAGCGAGGCGTCGCAGGCGCTGTGCACGTACTCGGGACGGCCGTTGACACCCACCCGGCTGCCGTCGGGACGGCGCTCGTTGCCGAACTTCGTGGCCAGCACGACGTCCTCGCGCCGGCCGGCGATCGCGGCCCCGACCAGCTGCTCGTTGGTGAACGGGCCGTACATGTCGGCGGTGTCCAGGAAGGTGACGCCGAGGTCCAGGGCTCGGTGGATGGTCCGCTCGGCCTCCGCCTGGTCCCCGGTGCCGTAGAACTCGCTCATCCCCATGCAGCCCAGGCCCTGGGCGGCGACGGTCAGGTCGTTCAGCGTGCGTGTGTCCATGCTGCTGTCGTGCCCCCACGGTGCACGCCGCAACCACCGGAGCGCGACGGGCGGGACGGCGCGGTTCCACGTGGAACCGAACCGGTCCGGGGGCTCGATGCGAAGGTGGGGCATGAAGCGCGGAGACGTGGCCCCCGATTTCGAGCTCCCGGACCAGGACGGCACGCCCCGGCGGCTGTCCACGATGCTGCAGGACGGCCCGGTGGTGCTGTTCTTCTACCCGCTGGCCTCCTCCGGCGGGTGCACGACCGAGATGTGCACCGTCCGTGACGAGCAGGCCCGGTTCGCCGCCGTCGGCGCCCAGCGGGTGGGCATCAGCCGGGACTCGGTGCAGAAGCAGCAGGCCTTCGCCGAGGGCAACGGGTTCGACTACCCGCTGCTGGCCGATGTCGACGGCGCGGTCTGCGAGGCCTACGGCACCAAGCGCAACGTGAGCGCCGCGCCGGTCAAGCGGCACACCTACGTGATCGGCACCGACGGTCTGGTCAAGGACGTCATCAAGAGCGAGTTCCGCTTCGCCAAGCACGCCGACAAGGCGCTGGCGGCCCTCAGCCCGTCCTGAGGGCTCAGCCGGCCAGCTCGGCGCGGATCTCCGCGTCGTGCTGGCCGACGGCCGGTACCGACCCGACCGCCCCGGGGGTGACCGAGAACCGGGGGGCCGCGGCGGGCTGGCGCACCCCGTCCACCTCCACGAACACCCCGCGCTCGGTGTTGTGCCGGTCCTGGACGGCCTCCAGCAGCGACCACACCGGCGCCACGCAGGCGTCGGTGCCGGCGAACACCCGCCACCACTCGTCCCGGGTGCGGCCGCCGATCACCTCGGCGAACCGGTCGCGCAGTCGCGGCCAGGCGCCGACGTCGGACCGGTCGGGCAGGGTGTCGTCCCCGGCGAGCCCCAGGCCGGTCAGCAGGGCTGCGTAGAACTGCTCCTCCAGCGCGCCGACGGCGAGGAACGTCCCGTCCGCACACCGGTAGACGTCGTAGAACGGCGCCCCGGTGTCGAGCAGGTTCCCCCCGCGCACGTCGCGCCAGGAGCCCTGGTCGACCATCCCGTGGATCATCGTGGTGAGCACCGCGGTGCCGTCCACGATGGCGGCGTCGACCACCTGGCCCTGTCCCGTCGTCCGGGCGTGCAGCAGGGCGGCGACCGCGCCGAGGGCGAGGAACACCCCGCCGCCGCCGAAGTCGCCGAGCAGGTTCAGCGGCGGTGCCGGCCGCTCGTCGGGCCGGCCGGTGGCCCCCAGGGCACCGGTGAGGGCGATGTAGCCGATGTCGTGCCCGGCCGAGTGCGCCAGCGGCCCGGTCTGCCCCCAGCCGGTCATCCGGCCGTAGACCAGCGCGGGGTTGAGCTCCAGCGCCTGCTCCGGGCCCAGCCCCAGGCGCTCCATCACCCCGGGCCGGAAGCCCTCCAGCAGCACGTCGGCCCGCCCGACCAGAGCCCGGACGACGGCGAGGTCGGCGGCGTCCTTGAGGTCCAGGGCGATCGACCGCTTGCCGCGGTCGAGCAGCGAGGTGCCGCCCAGCGCGCCGATCAGCCCGGTGCCGGCGCTGCGCCGGTCGATCCGGACGACGTCGGCGCCCAGGTCGGCCAGCAGCATCCCGCAGAACGGGCCCGGGCCCAGACCGGCGAACTCCACGACGCGCACACCCTGCAGCGGTCCGGCCACGGTGCCCCACTCTCCTCAGGTCGTGCTGGCATGCTGCCGCACCGTGCGTCCCTACGTCGTGGTGGCAGCCGGCGGCGCTCTCGGGGCGCTGGCCCGCTGGGGTGTGCAGGTGGGACTCCCGCACTCCCCCGGCGGCTGGCCGTGGGCCACGGTCACGGTCAACCTCACCGGCTGCCTGCTCATCGGGCTGCTGCTGGCGGTGCTGCTGGCCCGGGCGCCGGACCACCCGTGGTTGCGGCCGTTCCTGGCCACCGGGGTGCTCGGGGGCCACACCACCTTCTCCACGTTCTCCGTCGACGCCGTCCAGCTGGTCGAGGCCGGCCGGTGGCCGCTGGCCCTGGCGTACCTGCTGGTCAGCGTGGTGGGCGGCCTGGCCGCCGTCGTCCTCGGGCTGGGCCTCGGCCGGCGGGTGGCCCGGTGACCGCGCTGTGGGTGGTGCTCGGCGCGCTGGTCGGGGCCCCGCTGCGGTTCGCCGCCGACCGGGCTGCCGTGCGGTGGCGCGGCCGGGGCAGCGTGCTCGGGATCCTGGCGGTCAACGTCGTCGGCAGCCTGGTGCTGGGCATCGTCCTCGGGCTGCGCGACCTCTCCCCCGCGGTCGTCGCGCTGGTGGGCACCGGCTTCTGCGGCACGGTGACCACGTTCTCCACGTTCGGCTACGACGTCGTCCGGCTGGTCGAGGAGCGGGAGGTGGGCCGGGCGCTGGGGTACGTGGCCGGTTCGGTGCTGCTGGGCGTCGGTGCGGCCGCGATCGGCCACCTCGCCGTCCGATGACCTGCACCGCCGGCCCGCCCTCAGTAGGGTCGGGCCAGCATGGTTGATGAGACGCAGTCAGACAGCCCCGTGGTCGTGGTCGCCAACCGACTCCCGGTGGACCAGGTCGTCGCCGCCGACGGCACGGTCAGCTGGACCCGCAGCCCCGGTGGCCTGGTGACCGCGCTGGAGCCCTTCGTGGCCGGTCGCGGTGGAGCATGGGTGGGCTGGTCGGGCTCGGCCGGTGCGGCCCCGGAGCCCTTCGAGTCCGGCGGGATGCACCTGGTCCCGGTGAGCCTGAGCGAGGACGACGTCGACCAGTACTACGAGGGGTTCTCCAACGCCTCGCTCTGGCCGCTGTACCACGACGTGGTCGAGAAGCCGGAGTACCACCGCACCTGGTGGAACAGCTACGTGCAGGTCAACCGCCGGTTCGCCGAGAAGGCCGCCGAGGTCGCCGCCGAGGGCGCGATCGTCTGGGTGCACGACTACCAGCTGCAGCTGGTGCCGGCGATGCTCCGGCAGCTGCGCCCCGACCTGACCATCGGGTTCTTCCTGCACATCCCGTTCCCGCCCTACGAGCTGTTCACCCAGCTGCCGTGGCGCAACGCGGTCGTCGAGGGCCTGCTCGGCGCCGACCTCATCGGCTTCCAGATGCCTGCCGCGGCCACCAACTTCGTGCAGCTGGCCAAGCGCCTGCACGAGCTGCCCACCAGGGGCAGCACCATCGAGTACGAGGGCCGCACGGTCACCGTCAAGGCGTTCCCGATCAGCATCGACGTCTCGGTGTTCGACGAGCTGGCCCGGTCCCCGGAGGTGCTCGAGCGGGCCGCGGAGATCCGCCGGGAGCTCGGCAACCCCGACAAGGTGGTGCTCGGGGTCGACCGGCTGGACTACACCAAGGGCATCGGCGTCCGGCTCGAGGTCTTCCTGGAGCTGCTGGAGGACGAGCTGATCGAGGCGCCGTCCACGGTGTTCATGCAGGTGGCCACGCCCAGCCGGGAGCGGGTCGAGCACTACGTGACGATGCGCGAGACGATCGAGCAGCAGGTCGGGCACATCAACGGCGTCTTCGGCTCCACCACCGGCCCGGCGGTGCACTACTTCAACCAGTCGATGCCGCGCGAGGAGCTCGCCGCGCTCTACCGGGCCGCCGACGTCATGCTCGTGACGCCCTACCGGGACGGCATGAACCTGGTGGCCAAGGAGTACGTGGCCGCGCGCAGTGACAACGGCGGCACGCTGGTGCTCAGCGAGTTCGCCGGCGCCGCGGCCGAGCTCAAGCAGGCCTACCTGGTCAACCCGCACGACAAGGACGGCGTCAAGAAGCAGCTGATGCGCGCGCTGCGGGCCGACCCGGCCGAGTCGGCGAAGGCGATGAAGGCGATGCGCCGCTACCTGCTCAAGCACGACCTCGACCACTGGGCCGGGTCCTTCTTCGACGCCCTGGAGGCCCAGGCGTGACCGGGTTGGACCTGACGCTGGAGGACGCGCTGGACGCCCTCGCCCTGCGCCGTCCGCTGCTGCTGGCCACCGACTACGACGGCGTGCTGTCCGCCCTGGCCGACGTCCCGTCCGAGGCCGGACCGCAGCCCTGGGCGGCGGACCTGCTGACCCGGCTGGCCGCCGCCCCCGACGTCACCGTCGCCCTGGTCAGCGGTCGCGGGGTGGCCGACCTGCAGGCCACCAGCGGCTTCACCGGCCCCTACCGCTGGGTCGGCAGCCACGGGGCGGAGTTCGACGGCGGGCTGGACCCGGCGCTGCTGGCCCACCGCGACACCCTGGTCGCCGCGCTCGAGCCGCTGGTCGACGCCGTCCCCGGTGCGCTGCTGGAGGTCAAGCCGGCCGCCGTCGCCGTGCACGTGCGCACCGCGACCGACCGGGAGGCCGCCGCCGGGCTGCTGGCCGCCGCCGATGCCGCCGCGGACCCGACGATCACCCGCAAGCCCGGCAAGGACGTGCTGGAGCTGGCGCTCACCGACGCCGACAAGGGGACGGCGGTGCTCCGGCTGCGCCGTGAGCTCGGCGCCGACGGGGCGCTGTACCTGGGCGACGACACCACCGACGAGGACGCGTTCACCGCACTCGGCCGGGAGGACCTGACCGTGAAGGTCGGCCCCGGCGAGACCGCTGCGGCGCACCGGGTGCCCGACCTGGACGGCGTCCGCGCCCTGCTCGAGCGCCTGGCCACCGCCCTGCGGGTCTGACGAGAGGGCGCTCCTCGTCGGCATCGGGGTTGTGTAACCAAGGAACAGCCTCGGACGTGTGACGTGGGTCGCCGCGGCCCCTAGCGTCCCGTCACGTGATCGCCGTCTCCCCAGCGTCGGGGGTGCACCTCCCGTGCAGCTGACCCGCCGAGGTTTCCTGGCCGGAGCGCTCGCGCTACCGGCCCTGTCCGCGCTGTCGGCCTGTGCCGGCACCGTCGTCTCCCCGGGCGACCTGTCCCGCCTGCGCATGATGGTCCCGGCCAGCCCGGGCGGCGGGTGGGACACCACCGCCCGCACCCTGCAACGGGTCATCCAGCAGGCCGGGGTCGCCCGCAACGTCCAGGTGTTCAACGTCGAGGGGGCCGGCGGCACGATCGGCCTGGGCCAGCTGTCCCGTGAGGACGACGACGCCCTGCTGATGATGATGGGCCTGGTCATGGTCGGGGCCATCGACACCAACGACTCCACGACCCGGCTCACCGACGTCACCCCGATCGCCCAGCTCATCGCCGAGACCGAGCTGATCGTCGTCCCGGCCGAGTCGCCCTACGAGACGCTCGAGGACTTCGTCCAGGGCTGGGCCGCAGACCCGCGCGGCACCCCGATCGCCGGTGGCTCGGCCGGGGGCACCGACCAGATCCTGGCCGGGCTGCTCGCCCAGGCGGTCGGCATCGACCCGGTCGAGGTCAACTACATCGCCTACTCCGGCGGTGGGGAGTCCCTCGCCGCGCTGCTGGGCAACCAGGTCGCCGCGGGCATCTCCGGCACCGCCGACTACGGCCCGCAGGTGCAGAGCGGCGACCTGCGCGGGATCGCCGTCTCGACCGCGGACCGCTCCGACCAGGTGCCCGACGTGCCCACGATCATCGAGAGCGGCTACGACGTCGAGGTCACCAACTGGCGCGGCCTGATGGCCCGCCCGGGGATGAGCGACGGGGCCCGCGAGGACCTCATCGGCCTGGTCATCGAGGCGCACGACACCGACGAGTGGGCCGAGGCGCTGGACACCAACGGCTGGCTGGACACCTTCATGACCGGAGACGAGTACGGCGAGTTCCTCGCCGAGGAGGAGACCCGCGTGCGCCAGGTCCTGACCGAGATCGGGCTGATCCAGTGAGCACCCGTCTGGAGGAGCCGACCACCACCCAGCGCACCACCGGTGAGCTCGTGCTCGCCGTCCTGCTGGCCGCCCTGGGCGTCTACCTGCTGGTCGACGCCGGCGCGATCGCCGTCCCGGGCTCGACGAACACCCTGGGCCCGCGGTTCTTCCCCTACCTGGTCGGCGGGCTGACCGTGGCGACCGGTGCGTTCCTCGCCCTGCGGGTGCTCCGCGGTGACCGGGCGCCCTCCGACGACAGCGAGGACGTCGACCCCGACGCCCCGACCGACTGGCGCGCCGTCGCCGTCATCGCCGTCGCCTTCCTCGCCCACGCGCTGCTGATCAACGTCATCGGCTGGCCGCTGGCGGTGGCGCTGATGTTCGCCGCGGTGGCCTGGGCGCTGGGGGCGGTCGGCATCGTCCGGCCCTTCCTCATCGGCCTGGCCGTGGGCTGCATCGCCTGGATCGTGTTCGTGAAGGCCCTCGACGTGGCGCTGCCCGGCGGCACGGTCCTCGAGTTCGTGACGAGCTGGTTCTGATGGGCATCGACGCCCTGCTCGGCGGGTTCGCCGACGCCATCACCCCGGTCAACCTGCTGTTCGCGCTGCTCGGGGTGGTCCTGGGCACCGCGGTCGGCGTGCTCCCGGGCATCGGCCCGGCGATGACGGTGGCCCTGCTGTTGCCGGCCACCTACGTGCTGGAGCCCACCGCGGCGCTGATCATGTTCGCCGGCATCTACTACGGCGGCATGTACGGCGGGTCGACGACGTCGATCCTGCTGAACACCCCCGGTGAGTCCAGCTCGATCATGACCGCGCTCGAGGGCAACAAGATGGCCAAGGCCGGCCGCGGGTCGGCCGCGCTGGCCACCGCGGCCATCGGCTCCTTCGTCGCCGGCACCATCGCCACCCTGCTGCTCGCACTGGTCGCGCCCACCGTGGTCGACCTGGCCATCGGGATCACCGCGGCGGACTACTTCGCCCTCGCGGTCATCGCGTTCGTCGCCGTCGCCACGGTGCTCGGGTCCTCCCCGCTGCGCGGGCTGGCCTCGCTGTGCCTGGGCCTGTACCTGGGCCTGGTCGGCACCGACGTGATCACCGGCCAGGAGCGCTTCACCCTGGGCATCCCGCAGCTGTCCGACGGGATCGACGTCGTCGTGGTCGCCGTGGCGCTGTTCGCGGTCGGTGAGTCGCTGTTCGTGGCCAGCCGGCTGCGCAAGGGCGCCGTGCAGGTCATCGACCACAAGGGCAGCTGGATGACCAAGGAGGACTTCCGGCGCTCCTGGAAGCCCTGGCTGCGCGGCACGGCGTTCGGCTTCCCGTTCGGTGCGCTGCCCGCCGGCGGCGCGGAGATCCCGACGTTCCTGTCCTACGCCACCGAGCGGAAGCTGACCACGCACCCCGAGGACTTCGGCAAGGGCGCGATCGAGGGCGTCGCCGGTCCGGAGGCGGCCAACAACGCCGCGGCCGCCGGTGTGCTCGTGCCGCTGCTGACCCTGGGCCTGCCCACCTCGGCGACCGCGGCGATCATCCTGGCCGCGTTCCAGGGCTACGGCATCCAGCCCGGCCCGACGCTGCTGACCACCGAGGGCCCGCTGGTCTGGGCGCTGATCGCCTCGCTGTTCATCGGCAACGTGATGCTGCTGGTGCTCAACCTGCCCCTGGTCGGGGTCTGGGTGAAGCTGCTGACGATCCCCAGGCCCTACCTGTACGCCGGCATCCTGGTCTTCGCCTCCCTCGGCTCGTTCGCGGTGAACGCCGACCCGCTGGACCTGGTCATCCTCATGGTGCTGGGCGTGCTCGGGTTCGTGATGCGCCGCTACGGCTGGCCGGTCGCCCCCGCCGTGATCGGGCTGATCCTGGGCCCGATCGCGGAGAACAACCTGCGCCGCGCGCTGGCCATCAGCGACGGCGACCTGTCGGTGCTGGTGGACACCTGGTTCAGCCGCATCGTGCTGCTGCTGGCGCTCGTGGCGCTGGTCGGGCCGTTCGTGCTGCGGCTGGTGCAGGGCCGGCGGGCCACGCCCGAGGAGGTCCAGCGGGATGGGCACCTGGAGCACCGGGACGACGAGAGCGTCGTCACGTCGGGCAAGGACCAGTGATGGGAGAGGATCAGCCAGTGGCCGTCGTCGTCGTGGGGTACGTCCCCAACACCCGCGGGCGCTTCGCGCTCGACCACGCCCTCGCGGAGGCCCGTCGTCGCGACGCGCTGCTCGTGGTGGTCAACACCTCCCGCGGGGACGCCCTGGTCGACTCGGACTTCCTGCAGGGTGACGCGCTGCGCGCCCTGCACGACGAGCTCACCGGGTCGGGGGTGCGTGCCGAGGTGCGTCAGCCGGTGCGCGGCCGGGACGTCTCCGAGGAACTGGCCGACGTCGTCCGGGAGACCGACGCCGAGCTGCTGGTCATCGGGCTGAAGAAGCGCTCGGCGGTGGGCAAGCTGCTCATGGGCTCGGCCGCGCAGCGCATCCTGCTCGACGTCGAGTGCCCGATCCTCGGGGTGAAGAGCCCGCCGCACGAGGCCTGACCCCACAGCACCGCAGCACGGTCACCGCCCCGGACCCGTCGAGATGTCGACGGGTCCGGGGCG
>JAOPVM010000119.1 GCA_025966215.1 Klenkia sp. | reverse complement strand
GCCACCGGTCCCGACGTCGAGGCGGTCGTGGTCTGCCACGAGGGCTACAGCTCGTCCCTGGCCGCGGCGAGCCGGCGCGCGGTCGGCCTGCACCGGGCCACCGACCTGGCCGGCGGGTTCGCCGCCTGGCGGGACGCCGGGTTCCCGGTCGGACGCGGGCCCGCCACCGTCCGCCGCTAGCGTCCGGGCATGGCCGTCATCCACCTCGCCACCCTCGTCCCCGGCAAGCTCGAGCTGCTCCAGGCGTGGGTACCCACCCAGCCGTGGGCCACCGGGCTGGACACCACCGCCCTCGAGCTCGCCGGCGCCTACCGCTTCGACGACCCGGCCGGCGAGGTGGGCACCGAGACCTTCCTGCTGCGCACGGGCGAGGGCACCGTGCTGCAGGTGCCGGTCACCTACCGGGCGCAGCCGCTGGCCGACGCCGACCTGGTCGGGACGACGGAGCACTCCGTGCTGGGCCACCGCTTCGTCTACGACGGCCCCACCGACCCGGTCTACGCCGCCGCGCTCTCCTCCGCGCTGCTCACCGGCACCCCGCAGGCGGAGCTGGAGTACCAGACCCCCGACGGTCCCGAGGTGCGCGAGCCCACCGCCCGGGTGCACACCGACGGCGCGCTGGGCACGCTCAGCGGACCCCCGGCCGACGCCGAGGTCACCGTCACCACCGAGGGGACGACGACCGTGCTGCGCACCGACGGCGGCGAACTGGTGCTGCTGCGCGTGCTCGGCGGCCCCGAGGAGGGGTCCGTCGCCGGCCCCGTCCTGCGCGGCACCTGGGCCGGCCAGGACGCCCCCGCCCTGCTCGCCCTCGCCCGCTGACCCCCGCCCGCCCCTGACGACACGCGCCTCCTCGTCGTCCCCGGTGACGACGGGCCCCGGGTCAGCGGCCGAGGGCGTAGCCCTGCATGCCGCGGGCGTTGGCGCCGGCGCGGACGATCCCCGTCGACGGGTCGGTGCTCACCGCGGACAACCGGCCCAGCGACCAGGCGTCGGCGACGACGACGGTGTGCCCGCGGCCGCGGAGGTCGGCGACCACGTCGTCCCCCACCCGGGACTCGACCACCACCTCACCGGCGTTGGTCTCCCGCGGGTAGAACGAGGACGGGAACGACGTGGTGTGCCAGGCCGGGGCGTCGATCGCGGCCTGCAGGTCCAGGCCGCGGACGGTGTGCGCCAGCCAGAAGCACAGCTGCCACTGCTCCTGCTGGTCCCCGCCCGGGGTGCCGAAGGCCAGCCAGCGGCCGGTCTCCCGGTCGTGCGCCAGGGACGGCGTCAGCGTGGTGCGCGGCCGCTTCCGCGGGGCCAGGGAGTTGGGCAGCCCGCGGTCCAACCAGAACATCTGCGCCCGGGTGCCCAGCGGGAAGCCCAGCCCGGGGACGACCGGCGAGCTCTGCAACCAGCCGCCCGAAGGGGTGGCCGAGACGACGTTGCCCCAGCGGTCGACGACGTCGACGTGGCAGGTGTCGCCGCGGGTGGTGCCGTCGGACTCGACCACCTGCTCGCCGGTGCGGGCCACGGTGGGCTCCCCCACGCCGGCCCCGACCGCGAAGGAGCCGGACGGATCCGTCACGTGCCGGGGCAGCCGCGGCTCGCGCCCACCGGGTGAGCCGGGCCGCAGCCCGAGGTCGGCCCGCTCGCCGATCAGCGAGCGGCGTTGGGCGGTGTAGGCCGGAGAGAGCAGGTCGTGCAGCGGGACGTCGGGCTCGTCGCCGTACCAGGCCTCCCGGTCGGCCATCGCCAGCTTCACCGCCTCGACGGTGCGGTGGACGACGTCGGCCGTCGGCGCCTGTCGACCCGCGCCGGACCCGGGTGACACCGCCGGATCGCCGTCCAGCATCGCCAGCGCCTGGAGCATCGCCGGTCCCTGGGACCAGGGCCCGGCCTTCGAGACACTCCACCCACGCCAGTCGGTCGTGACCGGCGGCTCGTACGTCGGTCGCCAGCCGGCCAGATCGTGTCCGGTCAGGAAGCCCGCGTGGTCGCGACCGGAGTCGTCACGAACGGGGGACCGGGAGAACACGTCGATCGCTTCGGCGACGAACCCCTGGTACCAGGCAGCCAGCGCCGCGTCGATGCCCGCCTCCCGGGAGGGTCCGCGCGCTGCATCGAGCAGTCGGCGGTAGGTCGAGGCGAGGACGTCGTTGCGGAACAGGCGGCCGGCGGTGGGGGGTGCTCCGTCGGAAGTGAGCCAGGTGGCGGCCGAGGTCGGCCAGTGGGTGCGGAAGTGCTCGGAGACCGAGGCCGCGGTCGCTGCCACCCGTGCGGTGAGCGGGTGGCCGGTCTCGGCGTACTCGATGGCGAAGCGGAGGACGGCGTCCAGCGGCATCGTGCCGTGGTCGCGCAGCAGGGTCAGCCAGGCGCCGACGGCACCGGGGACGGTGGCGGCGAGCAGTCCCGTGCCGGGGACGAGCTCGAGGCCCAGGTGTTCGAAGGCGTCGATCGTGGCGGTCGCGGGGGCGACCCCCTGACCGGACAGCAGGACGGGCTGCCCCGCGCCTGCCCCGCTCCCGCCGCGGGCGAAGAGGATCGGGACCTCGCCCCCCGGGCCGTTGAGGTGGGGCTCGACGACGTGCAGGGCGAAACCGGTCGCGACGGCGGCGTCGAAGGCATTGCCGCCCGCCTCGAGCGTGGCCATGCCCGCCTGGCTGGCGAGCCAGTGCGTCGAGGCGACCATCCCGAACGTGCCGGCGAGCTCGGGTCGGGTGGTGAAAGCGGGGCTGGACACGTAGCCAGACTAAGGACCGACCGGGTGGTCCGGCTCACCGTGCGCAGTCCCGACCGCACCGAGCGGGGCACCGAGCGGTCCTCGCCGACGGGTCGCACCACCACCGACGTGCTCCGGTGGGCGTAGGGCAGCGGCGGCAGGGGGCGGACGGCGACCGGGGCGGCGACCGGGGCCACCACCGGCGCCCGGCGGCCGAGCAGCACGTGCGGTGCCTGCAGGGACGTCGTCCGCAGTGCTCCGTCGTGCCGCGGCCGGGGTGCGGTGGTCGGCGTGCTCGGGAGCTCGCGCATCGGCACCGGGTCGTCGTCGTCCGGGGCGCGGTGGCGCAGCTCCGGGGCGCTCGGCCGGAGCGGTGCGTACCGGCGTCCCCCCCAGGCCAGGTGCTCGCCCCGGGGACCGGCGCCCCACGAGCCGAGCTGCAGCCAGCGCCGGCGCAGCCAGCCGACCAGGGTCTGCAGCAGGCCGGCGAACCGGGACGGTGCGGGCACCCGGGGGTCGGCCGATGCCTCCAGCGCGGCCCAGAGGTCGCTCACCTCCGACCGGCGGGCGACGGGCTCACCGGCAGCGGCGCGGCTGACGGCGGTGCGGGCGTGGGCGGCGCGGGGCTCCAGGAACGCGACGTCGGTGTCGATGGAGGTGAGGGAGAGGGCGGGCAGGGCGTCGAGCACGAGCGTGGTGGGGACGGGGACCGCGGTCATCGTCATCGTCTGTCTCCTGGGCGGGAGTGGGCCGGAGCCGGGGAGGAGCTCCGGTCAGGGACGAGAGTGACGCGTGGGACTCCCGTGATCGGCCACCGCGGACACGCTCGGGAGCCCGCGTGACCGAACCGATGCGCAACGCCTGTCGCGGGCCGGTGACCCCCCTCGGGATCCGGTCACTTGTCGACCCCTGGGCCCGGAAACCGCGGAAACCGCGGTCGGCGGGGTCGGTGACCCCGGGACGCGACGCGTGGGGCTGGCGTGTCGCGAGTGACGAGGGGGCCCGGCCGACCCCGTGGCCGGCACCGTGCGGCAGGCTGTCCTCCCGTGACCGACCGCATCCCCCTGGTGAGCGACACCGACCCCGGCATCGACGACGCGCTGGCTGTCCTGCTGGCCCTGGCCAGCCCGGAGGTCGACCTGCAGCTGGTGACGACGGTGCACGGCAACGTCGAGCTGGCGCAGACGACGGAGAACGCGCTGCGGGTGCTGCACCTGGCCGGCCGCTCCGACGTGCCCGTCGCCGTCGGCGCCGCCGGACCGCTGGTGCACCCGCTGCCCGAGCGGGCCGGGCACGTGCACGGCGCGGCCGGGATGGGCGGGGTGGAGCTCGAGCCGAGTCCGGCCGCCGTCGACCCGCGCCCGGCCGTGGTCGCGCTGGCCGAGCTGCTGATGGCGCACGAACCGGGCACCGTCACGGTGGCCCCGATCGGCCCGCTGACCAACCTCGCGCTGCTGCTCGCGGTCTTCCCCGAGGCCGCGACCCGGATCGGCCGGGTGGTCTGGATGGGCGGCTCGGCGGCGCGGGGCGGCAACGTCACCCCTGCGGCGGAGTTCAACGCCTGGGCCGACCCGGAGGCTGCACACGCGGTGCTGACCAGCCCGTTGCCGGTGACCATGGTCGGGCTGGACGTCACGCTGCCCACCGTGCTCACCGAGCCCGGCATCGAGCGGTTCCGCACGCACGGGGGCCGCGTGGGGGCGACCGCGGCCGCGGTGCTGCAGCAGTACCTGGACGCCGCCCGCGACAGCTACGGCATCTCCGGGGTGTGCGTGCACGACGCGCTCGCCCTCACCGAGGCGATCGTGCCCGGCACCCTGGGCACCACCCGCCGGGACGTCGTCGTCGGCACCACGCTGGGGGCCGCCCGCGGCCAGACGCTCACCGACCTGCGTGCAGTGAGCACCGCGGACACCGCCGTCGAGGTGGCCGACGGCGTCGACAGCGACGCCGCCGTGGAGTTCCTGGTGTCCCGGCTGGAGTCCTACGGCGCCTGAGGGTCGGCTGCGGAGTCCAGGAACTCCCGCACCACGCCGGCCATCCGGTCGGCGTGGGTGAACAGGAACAGGTGTCCCCCGCCGCGGACGACGTGCAGCTCGCCGTGCGGGAGCCGGGAGGCCATCAGCCGGGCGTTGGCCAGCGGGATGATCGGGTCGTCGTCGCCGGCGAGCACCAGCGTCGGCATCTCCAGCCGGTGCAGCCAGGGCAGGCTCGACCAGCGGCGCAGCGCGGCGAGCTGGCAGAGGTAGCCGTAGGGCGTGGGCGGGTGCGCCGAGCGCTGCGCGGCGTGCTCGCCGAGCAGGTCGGGGTGGTGCTGGATGCCGCCGCCGTAGAGCGTCGGGGCGACCCGGGTCAGGTAGCCCGGGGAGTAGTACCGCATCGGCGAGGCCAGGATGCTGATCGCCGCGGGCCGCCCGGGCAGCGACACCCAGCCCGGGGTGGTGCCGGCCAGCACCAGCCGCCGGACGACGTCGGGGTGCCGGCGGGCCAGCTCCTGGACCAGCGCCCCGCCCCAGGACAGCCCCAGCACGTCGACCTGCTGGTGACCGACCGCGCGGACCAGCTCGGCCACCACGCCGGCCAGCTTCTTCATCGTCGGCGGGTAGGTCGGGGTGGAGCTCTTCCCCACGCCGGGGGCGTCGAAGGAGATGGTCTCCCGCTCGCCCAGGTGCCCCCGGAAGGCGTCGAAGAGGTCACCGGTGGCGCCGATGCCGTTGACCAGCAGCAACGGCCGCCCGGCGCCGGCGTTCTCCACCCGGACCCGCAGCGAGTACCCGGCGACCTCGATCGTGCGGGCGCCGGGGCGGCTGCGGGCCTGTGCGGTGCGCGCCACCCTCAGACCTTCGCCCGGACGTAGCTGCCCGGGGCGTCCTCGATCGGCGGGTGGGCCGTGCTGCCCAGCTTCCGACGGGCGTTCCTCTTCTCCCCCGAGCGGGGCTCCAGCCACTGCACCCAGTGGTCCCACCAGGAGCCGGGGTGCTCGGTGGCGCGCTCGAGCCACTCGTCGGCGGTGGGCCTGCCGGCGCTGTCGTCGGAACCGCGGGCGGGGTCGTCGCCGTCGGTGGTCCGGTAGGAGCCCTTCGGGTTGCCCGAGGGGTTGATCAGCGCCTGGATGTGGCCCTGGCTGCTGAGCACGAACTCCACCGAGCCGCCCATCAGGTCGACCACCGGGTAGCAGGCCCGCCACGGGCAGATGTGGTCGGTGACCGCGCCGACCACGTAGCTGTCGATGGTCACCCGGCCCAGGTCGACCGCCGTCCCCAGCACCCGCAGCTCACCGGGGTGGGTGAGCGAGTTGGTCTGCGCCATGTCCATGAAGTCCCCGTGCAGCGCGGCCGGGAGGTCCACGGCGTCGGCGTTCCAGGCCAGCACGTCGAAGGCCGGGGGGTTCTTGCCCATCAGGTAGTTGTTGACCCAGTAGTTCCAGACCAGGTCGTTGGGCCGCAGCCAGGCGAAGACCCGGGCCAGCTCGCGGCCGCTGAGCACCCCGTCGCTGCGGCTCTTGCGGCCGGCCGCGGCGACCACCGGCCTGGAGATGAACGTGCCCACCTGGGAGGGCACCTGGAAGTCGATCAGGGTCACCAGGAACGTGATGCTGGCGAACCGCTGGTCCCCGGCGGTGGCCAGGTGACCCAGCAGTCCGGCCGCGGTGATGCCGCCGGCGCAGACACCCAGCAGGTTCATGTCCGGCGCGCCGGTGATCTCCCGGACGACGTCGGAGGCCTCCAGGGCGGTGCGGGCGTAGGAGTCGTAGTCCCAGCCCGCGGCGGTGTCCTTGGGGGTGTCGGTGCCCGGGTTGGCCCAGCTGAGCATGAAGACCTGGTGGCCGTGCGCGACCAGGTGCTCGACCATGCTGCGACCGGGGGCCAGGTCGAGCACGTAGTACTTGTTGATCTGCGGCGGCATGACCAGCATCGGCCGCTCGTGCACCTTCCCCGTGCTCGGGGAGTACTGGATGAGCTCGGCGATCTCGTTGCGCCACACCACCGCGCCCGGGGTGGCCGCGATGGTGTCGCCGATGACGAAGGGCCGGGAGTCGACCATCGAGGGCATCGCGCCGTTGTTGCGCACGTCGTAGAGGGCGTGCCGCGCGCCGTCGACCAGGCTCCTGCCGCGGGTCTCGCGGGCCCGCCTGAGTGCCGCCGGGTTGCCGACCAGCGTGTTGGTGGGGGCCACCGCCTCCGTGACCAGCTTGAGCAGGAACAGCGCGCGCAGCTTGCTCTTCTCGTCCAGGTCGAGGTCCTCCACGACGCCGTGCACCGCGCGGTTCCACGCCAGGTAGGACTGGCCGACCCGCTTGTAGAGCGGGTTGGTCTGCCAGGCCGGGTCCTTCCAGCGGGCGTCCTTGCCGTCGGGGGCGATGTCGGAGGTGCCGGCCGCGATCCGGGCCAGCTGCCCGGTGAGGTCCACGCCCCGCTTGGTCAGCGCCCGGGGCTGCCGGACGACGGTGCCCACCAGCCGACGGGCCGCGGCGAGGCCCTGGGTGGGGCTCAGCGCGACCGGCAGGGCGCCGGTGAGCGCCTCGATGGCCGCCTCGACGAGCTCCAGGTCCGACTGCTGCTCCGCGGGCTCGGCCACGGTGGTCTCCGGTCGGGTGCGCCGCTGGCTGGTCGTCATCTGTGGGTCTCCGCACGATCGGCCGTCTCATCCGTCCGAACGGGTGAGTGCTGTGGGTCACATCCTGCCCCGTACGGGTCGGTCGGCAACCCGGGGGCCGTCAGGACAGCTCGTCCACCGCCTGCTGGGCCCGGTCCCGCTGCCGCGCGGCCCGCTCGGCCTCGTGCGCGGCGGTGGCCCGGTCCTCCTCGGCCCGGGCCGCAGCGGCCTCGGCCTCGGTGACGTCGGCGGCGGCCGTGCCGGCCCGCTCCCGGGCGGCCTCCAGTGCGGCCTCGAGCTCGGTGACCCGGCGATCGGCGTCGTCCCGGCCGCGGCGCGCCTGGGCGGCGGCCTGCTCGGCCTCGTGCGCCGCCGTCGTCGCCTGGTCGGCCTCCCCGGCGGCGTCGTCGGCGACCGTG
>JAOPVM010000110.1 GCA_025966215.1 Klenkia sp. | reverse complement strand
GGGCACCGGCACCGGTCCCCGGCCGCGGACGGCGGCGGCGAACGCCGGGTAGAAGCCGTCCCAGCGGCCGCGCTCGGTGCGCACCGGTTCGCCGCCCGGGCCGCCGCGGTACACCGCACCCCACGAGGACTCCGGTTCCACGCCCCACCGCTCGCCCAGGGTGGCCGGTGAGCGGCCGGCGACGAGGTGGTCCTCCTGGCCGTCGATCCCGCCGACGACGTAGCTGCCGGTCGAGCCGGTGACCCGGAAGCGCGGGCCGGGGGCGCCCTGGCGCCAGCTGCCGCCCAGCACCGACCGGGCGCCGCCGGTGTGTTCCAGGACCACCAGGACGTCGTCGTCCAGGCCGCTGTCGCGGACCGACCAGTGCGCGCCGACGGTGGCCACCGGGCCGAGCAGGACCAGGGCCTGGTCGACCAGGTGGCTGCCGAAGTCCAGCAGGGTGCCGCCGCCGGCTGCACCCGGCCCGCTCTCGGGGGCCAGCCGCTCGAACCGGGACTCCACCGAACGGACCTCACCCAGCACCCCGTCGGCGACCAGCCGCTGCACGGTCAGGAAGTCGGAGTCCCACCGCCGGTTCTGGTACGGCGAGAGGGCGAGTCCCGCGGCCTCGGCGCGCTCCACCGAGGCCAGTGCGGCAGCCGGGTCCAGGGCGAAGGGCTTGTCGCAGACCACGGCGAGGCCGAGGTCGAGCGCCCGGTCGGTCAGCGGGCTGTGCGTGTGGGCCGGGGTGGAGATCGCGACCGCCTCGGCGCCGGCGTCGCGCAGCGCCTCCAGGGAGTCGAAGGTCGTCGTCCCCGGGTGCTCGGCGGTGGCCTGGGCGCCACGGTCGGCTGAGGTGGTCACCACGCCGAGGAAGTCGATCCCCGGCGCGGCGGCCAGCAGCGGGGCGTGGAAGAAGCGCCCGCCGAAGCCGTAGCCGACGAGGCCGAAGCGGACCGGGGCCGGGGTGTCGTCCATGGGGTGATCATCGTCGGTCCGCCGCGGCGTCGGCACACCGGACCGGCCGGTCCGCCGACGGGTCTCCCACCAGCGGGTCCGTCGTCCACGGTCGGTGGCAACCCCCCACGAGAGCCTCGCCCCAGACCCGGGTGGCCGGACGACCCTGGACCGCGACCCGGAGGACGGCGTGGAGTCCTGGCCGGCCTCGACGTCAGCAGGGCAGGTCGTGGTCCAGCGGGCGGCCGTCGCGGTCGATCACGTACTGGCTGAGGACGACGTCGCCACCGGCGGTCAGCGGGGCATCGCCGCAGTGCACCGCCGCCTCGGTGCGGCTCAGTGCGCCGGCCAGCCAGCTGTCCAGCCCGTACAGCGGACTGGACGGCGGCACCAGCCCGACGATCTGCTGCCACTGCTGGGACGTCGAGTACAACCCCACCTCGGCGCCGGTGGAGCCGAGGTAGTCGGCCATGCCCTCCAGGGTGGCCCGGTTGGCGGCCAGTGCGGCAGCCGACCCGGACTGCCAGGTGTTCATCGTCTCGACGTCGAGCCACCAGACCAGGTCGGCCGGGGCCAGCGTCACCCCGGCCTGCGACGCGGTGGGCAGCAGGAAGCCGTGGATGTCGACCGAGGCCCGGGTCTGCCCGTAGACGTAGGAACAGGCCAGGTCGACGTCGCCACTGCACTCCCCGTAGGGGCTGGTGCCGCTGCGCGGCCAGGTGGAGATCAGCTCCTCGAGCTGGCCGGGGTTGGCGGTGTTGACGTACACCTGCAGCCCCGGGTGGCCCTCGACGGCACCGGAGGCGCGCTGCGCCCAGCGCAGCTGCTCGCCCAGACACGGGTTGATCCTCGTCGCCACGCCGCCGTTGACCCCGACGATGCCGAAGTCGTGATCGGCGGGCAGCGCGGTCTCGCACTGCGGGAAGGACACGTCGAACCCGAGGTCGGCCCCGGTGCCGGGGGCGGCCCAGGCGGTGCCCGGGACCAGCGCGAGGGCGGCGGCCCCGACGCCGGCCAGCACACGACGCATCCCCCGCATGGCGGCGACCGTACCGCCTCCGACCAGGCGTCTCCCGGTACGGGATCGTCCGCCGGAGGTCAGCGGTCGGGTGGGTCCGGTGACCCCTGGCGTACGTCGACCAGCAGGGCCGGCCGTGCGGCAGCCCCGCGGCCCGTGCACCCGCACCCGGCCCGCCGCGCACGTGTGCCGCGGCCGGCGGCGGGGCCGGCAGGGATGATCCCCTGGTGACCGAGGAACCCGGCCGGCTGCTGCGTCGGCTCTCGACCCGGGACGCCGTCGCCCTCGGACTGGGCTCGATGCTCGGTGCCGGGGTGTTCGTGGTCTGGGCGCCGGCCGCGGCGGTCGCGGGCTGGTGGCTGCTGGCCGGGCTGGCGGTCGCGGCCGTCGTCGCCTGGTGCAACGCCACCAGCACCGCTGCCCTGGCGGTGCACCTGCCGGTCTCCGGCGGGGCGTACGCGTTCGGCCGGGACCGGCTGGGCCCGTGGTCGGGGTTCCTGGCCGGGTGGGCGTTCGTGGTCGGCAAGACCGCCTCCTGCGCGGCGATGGCCCTCACCGTCGGGGCCTACCTGTGGCCCGACCAGGCCCGGTTCGTGGCGCTGGGCGCGGTGCTGCTGCTGGTCGCGGTGGACGCCGCCGGGATCACCCGCACCGCCCGGGTCACCCGGGTGCTGCTGGCGCTCACGCTGACCTCGCTGGCTGCGGTCGTGCTGACCGCCCTGCCCGCGGGGGCGGCACCGGCGGCGGGCACGGTCGGCGGGCCGGGCGGGGTGCTCACCGCCGCCGGGCTGCTGTTCTTCGCCTTCGCCGGCTACGCCCGGATCGCGACCCTCGCCGAGGAGGTGCGCGACCCCGAACGCACCATCCCGCGGGCGGTGTCGGTGGCCCTGGGCCTGGCGGTGGTGGTCTACGCCGTCGTGGGGGCGGTCGTCCTGGTGGTGCTCGGGCCGGCCGACCTCGCCCGGTCGGTCGCTCCGCTGGCCGACGCCGTCCGCTCCGGGCCGGTGCCGGCCCTGGCCTGGGTGGCCACCGCCGGGGCGGTGACA
>JAOPVM010000365.1 GCA_025966215.1 Klenkia sp. | reverse complement strand
GGCCTCCGGGGGCACCGCGACGATGGCGACGATCTGCTGGGCGAGCACGTCCAGGGGGTTGCGCAGGTAGCGGATCGACTCGATCTCGCCGGACTTCATCCGCTCGGCCACCACCGCCGACTGCACGAGGTCGCCGCGGAACTTCGGGAACAGCACCCCCCGGCTCACTGCACCGACCTGGTGCCCGGCCCGGCCGACCCGCTGCAGTCCGGCGGCGACGTTGGGCGGGGACTCGACCTGGACGACCAGGTCGACCGCGCCCATGTCGATGCCCAGCTCGAGGGAGGAGGTGGCGACCACGGCGGGCAGCTGCCCGGACTTCAGCGCCTCCTCCACCACGGCCCGCTGCTCGCGGGAGACCGACCCGTGGTGGGCAGACGCGACCGGCTTGGCGTCGGCCGGGAGGCCCCCGCCGGCGCCGGCCTGGGCCATCAGCTGGGCGGCGTCGGCGCCGGCGGGCACCGTGGCCCCGGTGGCGCGCTCGTAGGCCAGCTCGTTCAACCGGCTGGTGAGCCGTTCGGCCAGCCGGCGGGAGTTGGCGAACACGATGGTGGAGCGGTGCTCCTCGATGAGGTCCAGCACCCGCTCCTCGACCGCCGGCCAGATCGAGGTCCGTGGCTGGGAGCCGGCGGCCGAGCCGTCCATCTCCCCGGTCGGTTGCCCGAGCTGGCTCATGTCCTCCACCGGCACGACGACCGACAGGTCCCACTTCTTGGTCGACGGCGGCGCGACGACCTGCACCGGCCGGCCACCGGCCAGGAAGGTGGAGACCTCGTCGATCGGCCGCACGGTGGCCGACAGCCCGATCCGTTGCGCCGGTGTGTCCAGGATCGTGTCCAGCCGGTCGAGCGTGACGGCCATGTGCGCGCCGCGCTTGCTGCCGCAGACCGCGTGCACCTCGTCGATGATCACCGTCTCGACCCCGCGCAGCGCCTCCCGCGCCTGGCTGGTCATCAGCAGGAACAGCGACTCCGGCGTGGTGATCAGGATGTCGGTGGGCCGGCGGGCGAAGGCCCGGCGCTCGTCGGCCGGGGTGTCGCCGGAGCGGATGCCCACGCTGATCTCCGGGCGGGGGAGCCCCAACCGGGCGGCGGCCTGCCCGATGCCGGTCAGCGGTGCCCGGAGGTTGCGCTCGACGTCCACCGCCAGCGCCTTCAACGGGGACACGTAGAGCACCCGGCACCGGGACCTCTCCTCCGCCGGCGCGGTGGTGGCCAGCCGGTCCAGCGACCAGAGGAACGCAGCCAGCGTCTTCCCGGAGCCGGTGGGGGCGACGACCAGGGCGTGCTCACCGCTGCTGATCGCCGTCCACGCGCCCTCCTGGGCCGTCGTCGGCCGGTCGAACGCGCCGGTGAACCAGGCCCGGGTGGGCTCGGAGAACCGGTCCAGGGCGGACGGGGCGGTGGGCACGCACCCAGTGTCCACAGGGGTAGGACAGTTCGCCCCCGGCGACGGTCGCCGTCCGCCCCCTGGAGACAGTCAGCGCTGTCGGTCACACTCGCGGCATGCGCTCGCACCTGTACGAGGCCGACCACGACGCCTTCCGGGACACCGCCCGGACGTTCCTGGAGAAGAACGTCGCGCCGTTCCACGACCAGTGGGAACGCGACGGCATCGTGCCGCGCGAGGTGTGGACCGCCGGCGGCACCCAGGGCCTGCTCGGGATGGACCTGCCCGAGGAGCACGGGGGCGGCGGGGTGCGCGACTTCCGCTACAACACGGTGCTCGGGGAGGAGCTGATGCGCATCGGTGCCTCCGGCGTCGGCTTCACCCTGCACAACGACGTCACCGGGCCCTACCTGCGCGACCTGGCCACCCCGGAGCAGCAGGAGCGCTGGCTGCCCCGGTTCTGCAGCGGCGAGCTGATCAGCGCGATCGCGATGACCGAGCCGGGCACCGGCAGCGACCTGCAGGGCATCACCACGACCGGGCGCAAGGACGGCGACGGGTGGGTGCTCAACGGGTCCAAGACGTTCATCACCAACGGGATCAACGCCGATCTGGTCGTCGTCGTCGCCCGCACCGACCCCGATGCCCCGGCCTCGAGGGGGACCAGCCTGCTGGTGGTCGAGCGCGACATGCCCGGCTTCTCCCGGGGTCGGAACCTGGACAAGGTCGGCCTCAAGGCCCAGGACACCGCCGAGCTGTTCTTCCAGGACGTCCGGGTGCCCGCGGAGAACCTGCTGGGCACCGAGAACCGGGGCTTCCTGCACCTGATGGAGAACCTGCCCCAGGAGCGGATCTCCATCGCTGCCGGCGCGGTCGCGGCGGTGGAGACCGTGCTGGCCCAGACGGTGGAGTACGTGACCAGCCGGACGGCGTTCGGGAAGCCCATCGGGAGCTTCCAGAACAGCCGCTTCGTCCTGGCCGAGCTGCAGACCGAGGCCACCATCGCGCGGGCCTTCGTCGACGAGTGCGTGCGCCGGCTCAACGCCGGCGAGCTCACCGCCACCGACGCCGCGATGGCCAAGTGGTGGACCACCGAGCTGCAGAACAAGACCGCCGACCGCTGCCTGCAGCTGCACGGCGGCTACGGCTACATGAACGAGTACCCGGTGTCCAAGGCCTGGCGGGACGCCCGGGTGCAGTCCATCTACGGCGGCACGAACGAGATCATGAAGGAGATCATCGGGCGGTCCCTGGGGTTGTGAGGCACCCGCGGGGGGATGGACCCCGGCCTGGACGCGATCGTGGAGGGACCGGGTGGCCCCCGCTGACCGGGCCGACGCGGGCCCGGATCACCGAGCACGGCACCCGGCCGGTCGTCGTGGTCGTCGTCGTCGTCCACGTCGTCGTCCACGAGCAGGACCTGCGGGGCGTGCCTGGCGACCAGGACACCCCCGCGCCGGCCGCGCTGCCGCCCCGGGCGCTGCGCGGGGAGCCCTGGCGCACCGGGTCCGTCGACGCCGGCGTGGTCGTGGCGCCGTCGGACGTCGACCCGGCGCGTGCCGTCCGCCGGCCGGCCGGTGCCTGCCGTGCTCCGCCGTTCTGGGCCTGTTGCCCGACGACGACCTGGCGGCGTGGGTCAGCGCCGCCGGATCATCACGACCAGCGAGACGAGCAGGAGACCTGCGGCGACGACCTGCAGGACGGTGTCCCAGGTGCCCGACCCGGTGCTGGGGAACATCTCGCCAGGGTAGGCGAGGGCGGGGCGTGGGTACCGTGAGCCCGTGCGACTGCAGGAGTTCTGGGCCCGGATGCGCGGGCACTTCGGTGACCTGCGCGCCGAGAGCATCGCCCGCGACCACGTCTTCACCACCCTGGGCGGGCGGTCCGCGGTGGCCGCCATCGACGGGGGCGTGCCGGTGCGCACCGTCTGGTTGACGGTCTGCGAGGAGTACGACGTCCCGGCGTCGGTGCGCTGACCACCGCCGGGACGTCGACGACTCAGCCGGCCAGGACGGCGGCGACGTGCTCGGCGAGGGTCCGGGTGGGCCGTCCGGTGAGGCCGGAGATGCCCGAGCCGCCGGTGTCGAGCTCCCCGGCCGCGATGCCGGCGTCGATCGCGGCGACGAAGCCCGCGGTGCCCTCGTCCAGGCCCACGCTGCGCAGCAGCTGCACGTGGTCCTCGGTGGACAGGTCGCTGTAGGCGATCTCACGACCTGTCTGCCGACCGACCTCGGCGGCCAGGTCGGCGAGGGAGAACGGCGCGTCCCCGTCGAGTTCGACGGTGGCCGGCTGCACGTCGGGGTCGGTGAGGACGGCGACGGCGGCGGCCGCGAAGTCCGCACGGGCCGCGGGCCACGCCCGGCCGCCGTGGTCACTGCCGGCGAGCTGGCCGGTCGCAGCGGCCTGGCCGATCTGGGCGTCGTAGTTCTCCCAGTACCAGTTGTTGCGCAGCACCACGGCCGGGATGCCCGCCTGCGCGATGAGGTCCTCGGTGGCCTTGTGCTCCGGGGCGAGCACGAGCGTGCTGGTCAGCGCCTGGGGGGCCGAGGTGTAGACGAGCAGGTCGACCCCGGCCGCCCGGGCGGCCTCGACGACGGCGGTGTGCTGGGCGATGCGCTTCCCCACCTCGCTGCCGGAGACCAGGAGCAGTCGGTCGACCCCGGCCAGCGCGACGTCCAGGGAGGCCCGGTCGGTGTAGTCGGCCACCCGCAGGGTGACACCGCGGGCCGCGAGGTCGGCGGCCCGGCTCTCGTCCCGCACGAGAGCGGTGACCTCCTCGGCCGGGACGCCGGCGTCGAGCAGGCCGGTGACGACCAGGCGGCCGAGGTGGCCGGTGGCTCCGGTGACGGCGATCATGTGCTTCCTCCTCGATGTGCACTAACTCCTGGTTAGTGCTTTCGAAGAGAACGTACACTCGGCCCGTGAGTCCTGGAGAGGTGCCCGACGCGGACCCGGTGGAGGCGTTCGCGGCGGACGTGTTCAGCCGGGCGTGCACCTCTCGCGAGGCTCTGGAGCACGTGACGGGCAAGTGGTCGCTGCTCGCGTTGTCGGCTCTGCTGGAGGCGCCCCGACGCTTCGGCGAGCTGCGTCGACGGGTGGACGGGGTCAGCGAGAAGATGCTGGCGCAGAGCCTGCAGACCCTCGAGCGGGACGGGTGGGTGCACCGTGAGGTGCGCTCGGCCATCCCCCCGCACGTGGAGTACCGGCTGACCCCGGCCGGATGCGAGCTCGCGCCGCGGTTGCTGGACCTGATCGGGTTCGTCGAGGACCGACTGCCGGCCGTGCACGCCGCGCGCGAGGAGCACGACACCCACCGCTGAGGTGTCCACACGCCGTCCCGGCGTGTCGCTGGATTCGAACAGGTGTTCGTCCTACGGTTGTCCCCAGGTCGGGGCCGGATCCACAGATCCTCCCGGTCGCCCGGTTTTGTCGGACCCTCGCCCTAGCGTCGGTCTCGACCCGCACACAGCGACTCAGCGACGACCCCGAAGGTGGACCCGATGGCAACCCTGGACCGCGACAAGGCCCTCGACATGGCCCTCGCCCAGATCGACAAGCAGTTCGGCAAGGGCTCGGTCATGCGCCTGGGCGACTCGCCGGAGGTGGCCATGAAGGTCATCCCGACCGGCTCCATCGCGCTGGACATCGCCCTGGGCATCGGCGGCCTGCCCCGGGGCCGCGTGGTCGAGGTCTACGGCCCGGAGGCCTCGGGCAAGACGACGGTCGCCCTGCACGCGGTGGCCAACGCCCAGGCCCTCGGCGGCATCGTGGCCTTCATCGACGCCGAGCACGCGCTGGACCACGACTACGCCCGGGCCATCGGTGTCGACACCGACGCCCTGCTGATCAGCCAGCCCGACACCGGTGAGCAGGCGCTGGAGATCGCGGACATGCTGATCCGCTCCGGCG
>JAOPVM010000355.1 GCA_025966215.1 Klenkia sp. | reverse complement strand
GCGGCGGCCGCGGGGACCGGGCCGGCCGCCGGTCTCACAGCTGCCCCTGGCCGGTGGCCCCGGCCGGGACCGGCTCCAGGAGCGTCACGGCCATCGGTTCGGCGAGCAGTCCCTCCAGGTCCCGGGTGAGGGCGGCGAACGCGCTGCCGGCGCCGTGCGCCCCGAGCGCCGCGGCGTTGGCCCACTTCTCGACGACCACCAGGCCGGGCTCACCGCGGGTGACCCGGTGCAGGGCGTACAGCTCGCACCCGGCGTCCTGCTCGTGCGTGACGGCGATGGCGGAGACGAGGGCCGCCTGCACCTGGTCCTCCTTCCCGGCTGCGGGGACGAGGCGGGCGATGACGACGACGGGCAGGTCGTGGGCCTGGACCATGCGGGGGATCCTCCGGGCGACGAACGGGTGGGCCGGGTCACAGACTCCTGGCCCGGGCGCCCACGCGGGTGTCCCACATCAGGACAGGACCGCCGCACCCGCCCGACGGGGCTAGAAGGTCGCGGCGCTCAGGTCCAGCCCCAACGCACGCACCTTGCGGTAGAGCGTCGATCTCGCGATCCCCAGGGCGTCGGCAGCCTCGCGCTTGTTGCCCCCGGCCGCGGCGAGCGCGGCGGTCAGGGCGCGCGCCTCGACCTGCTCCAGGCCGCTGAGGGCACGACGGGACCCCCGCGCGCTCACCTCGCTCGGCAGGTGGTGCAGCGTCACGTCGGGGCTGGTGTGCCCCTCCAGCGTCACGCGCACGACCGCTGACAGGGAGTGCAGGTTGGCCGGCCAGGGCTGACGGTGCAGGGTTTGGACCACCTCGGACGTCCAGCGGGGAGACCGGCCGGTCAGCTGCTGCGACAGTGCGCGCAGCAGGTCGGGGAGGTCGTCGCGCCGCTCGCGCAACGCCGGCGCCGTCCGCACCGGTCCCGGCCAGTCGAGGAGTGCGCCCAGCGCCCCGTCGGTGTCCTGGGTCGCGGTCGCGACGACCCGGGTGCCCGAGGACCGGGCGACGAGCCGGGTGGTCGCGGTCGCGGCAGCCGGGCCCAGGAGGTCCAGCCGACGGAGCAGCAGGCCGGCCGGGCGTCGCTGCAGGGCGGTGGCGAGCTCCGTGACCCAGTCGTCCCCGAGCTCGGCGGCGTCCATCTCGCGGGGCGCGTCACCGTCCCCGCCGAGCAGGGCCCGCGCCACGGTGGTCTTGCCGGTACCGGGCTCCCCGGTGAGCAGCAGTGCGGCCGAGGGGTCGGCCGCGGCCTCCCGGACCCGTCGGCACCAGGCCGTCCAGGTCGTTCCCCGGCCGGCGAGCCCGGCGAGCGGGTCCACGGAGGCGGAGGCAGCGGGGGTCCCCGCCGTCGGTGTCCGGGCCGCGGAGGACGCCGTCGTCACGGGGGCGAGCGTGAGCACGGCGCCGAACGCGCGCGTCCCGTCCTCGACGACGGCCGCCTCCACCCGGACCACCTGGCCGCTGGTCAACGTGAGCAGGTGGCCCGGCTCGCACCGTCCACCCGCGATGCGGTGGGAGGCGACCTCCCAGACCATGGCCTGATCACCGGCGTCCAGGAGCCGGGCGGCGGCGGCGTTGGTGATGACGGTCTGGTCGTCGAGGCAGACGACGGGGTGGCGGGCGTCCCGGGTCGAGGTGACGTAGGCGTCCAGGAGCAGCCGGTCCCGGCGGGTCGCTGCGTCCAGCAGCGACCGTTCGACCTCCGCGGCCATCTCGCGGATCCAGGGCAGCAGCAGGTCGTGGGTGTCCTCGACACCGCACAGGAGGTTGAGGCTGCCGAGCAGCCGTCGGGTCACCGGGTGCCGGACGGCGGCGCCGGCCGTGGTCATCGACACCGCCCCGTCGGAGAAGTGCTCGTGACCGACCACCATCGTGGCGGCACCGGTCTCCACGGCGACGCCGCCGCTGGTGGTGCCGATGGTGAGCTCGGCGATGCTGGTGCCGGCGACGACGTGCCGGGCGTCCAGCCGCCGGGCGAACCCGCGGTCCTCGACCCACCGGCCCAGGACGCGCCCCTCCTGGTCGGTCAGGGTGATCCCGGCACGGAGGTCGGCGAGCGTCGTCCGCCGGCGGTCGAGCACCGGGGTCGCGGCCCGGGCGAGCTGGCCGTGCCGGTCGGCGCCGGGGGTGTCCCGGGGCAGGGCATCGGCGGGCGACAGCCCGTGCAGCAGCGACCGGCGCCAGCTCGCCAGGATGACCGGTCGCACCCCGGGGACGGGCGGCGCGTCCAGGCCGGCGTCCAGGAACACCTGGCGTGCGCGTGCGATCACCGACCGGTCTGCCAGCATCCGTGGCCCTCCCGCCCGCCGACGACGTCGTCGGTCCCGACCCGCGTCGCGGGTGTGACCTGGATCATGCAGCGCTACTGACAGGGTGTCAAGAAGCCCCGACGTCGGCCGCCCGCGGTGGCGCGAACTGCGACACCCACCGGCCCGGGACCCGGTCAGGCTGGCACCGCGACCCGGCGTGGGACCGGGCAGGAGGAGGGACGCCGTGCAGCTGGGTGGAGCGGTGGCGCTGGTCACCGGAGGTGCCTCGGGGCTGGGTCTGGCCACCGCGGAGCGCCTGCTGGCCGAGGGCGCCGAGGTGGTGCTCCTGGACCTGCCGACCTCGGCGGGCGCCGAGGCTGCCGAGCGACTGGGCCGCGCGACGACCTTCGTGGGCGCCGACGTCCGGGACCCCGCGGGCGTGGCGTCCGCCGTGGCGGCCGCGGTCGCCCGGGGCCCGTTGCGGGTCGTGGTCAACTGCGCCGGGGTCGGTGACCCGGCCCGGACCGTGGGCCGCGACGGGCCGCTCGACCTGGCCCGGTTCAGCCGCGTCGTGGAGATCAACCTGATCGGCACGTTCAA
>JAOPVM010000370.1 GCA_025966215.1 Klenkia sp. | reverse complement strand
CCGGGCAGCACGGGGGCGAGGAAGACCCCGCAGGGCAGCCCGGCGTCCCGGATGCGGCGGACGAGCTCCAGGCGCGCCTTCGGGGTGGGCACGCCGGGCTCCAGCGAGCGGTGCAGGTCGTCGTCCCAGATGGCCAGCGAGACGCCCATCCCGATCGGCACGTCCGTGCTCGCCGCAGCCAGCAGCGGCAGGTCGCGCTGGGCCAGCGTGCCCTTGGTCAGGATGGAGAACGGTGTGCCCGACCGGGCCAGTGCCTCGATCACCGGCGGCATCAGCCGGTACCGGCCCTCGGCCCGCTGGTAGGGGTCGGTGTTGGTGCCCAACGCCACGTGCTCGCGCTTCCACGACGCCCGGCCCAGCTCGCGCCGCAGCACCTCGGCGATGTTGGTCTTGACCACGATCTCCTGGTCGAAGTCCGCCCCGGTGTCCAGCTCCAGCCACTCGTGCGTGCCGCGGGCGAAGCAGTACACACACGCATGGGAGCAACCCCGGAACGTGTTGATCGTGTACGCGAACGGCATGGCCGAGCCCTGGGGGACCGCGTTCAGCGCGGACTTGGAGCGCACCTCGTGCAGGGTCAGGCCGGGGAACTCCGGCACCTGGAGGCTGCGCAGCAGGCCGGCCACGGTGGGCAGCCCGGGGAGCGTCTCGGGCTCCACGAGGTCGAGCCGCTGGGCGTCCCATCGCATGACCTCAGTCGAACACACGTTCGGGCCGATGTCGACGTGCCGGGCCGTGCCGAGGACGAAGCCTCAGGCCGGTGGTTCGCCGACGTCCAGTCGGGTGACGAGCCCGTCGACGACGGTCAGGGTGTGCTGCACCGTGGTGTCGGACAGCAGATCGCCATCGGCGTCGCGCACGACCTGGTGCACCGTCACCTCGACGACACTGCCTGCCCGGCGCACCACCACGGGAGTCACCTGCAGCCGCAGCACCCGAGCCTGCTCCCGCAGGTGCGCCTCGACGGCCCGCCGGCCCCGCAGCCGCCCCCCCGACCAGGGTTCGGGCCAGTCCACCCCCGCCCGCAGTCGCGCCGACAGCGCCGACACGTCACCGGCGGACCAGTCGGCGTAGAAGCCCGTGACGTCGAGGATCAGAGCGGCGGCCGGTCCTCGTAGAAGGTGGTGAGCACGACCGTCGTCCTGGTCGTGACGTTCGCCGCGGCCCGGATCTGGGCCAGCAGCCCCTCCAGGGCGTCCGGCGAGGCCACCCGCACCTTCAGCACGTAGCTGTCCGGGCCGGCCACGGAGTGGCAGGCCTCGATGGCACCGAGGTGGGCCAGCCGGGCGGGGGCGTCGTCGGGCTGGGCCACGTCGATCGGGGTGATCGACACGAACGCGACCAACGGCAGCCCCACGGCCCTGGCGTCGACCTTGGCCGCGTACCCGGTGATCAGCCCACGCTGCTCGAGCCGGCGGACCCGCTGGTGCACCGCGGACACCGAGAGACCGACCTTCTCGGCCAGCTCGGTGTAGCTGGCCCGGCCGTCGCGGGCCAGGGCGACCAGCAGGGCCCGGTCCACGTCGGGCGCGGCGACCTTGGGGTCCAGGGCGGTCATCGGCAGAGACTAACCAGCACGCCCGACAGTTCCGCCGGTCGTTGTGAGGCCGTTACCGTCCCCGGCGTGACGACGATGCTGCTGGACGCCGCGAGCCTGTACTTCCGCGCCTTCTACGGCGTCCCGATGACCGTGGTGTCCCCCGACGGCCGCCCGGTGAACGCCGTCCGCGGCTTCCTGGACATGACCGCCCGGCTCGTCGTCGCCCATCGTCCCAGCCACCTGGTGGCCTGCTGGGACGACGACTGGCGCCCGGCCTTCCGCACCGACGCGGTGCCGTCGTACAAGGCGCACCGGCAGTCCACCGACGGCGGCGAGGAGGTGCCCGACGAGCTGGGACCCCAGGTGCCGGTGCTCGTCGACGTGCTCGCCGCGTGCGGCATCGCCCGGGTCGGTGCGCCCGGCTACGAGGCCGACGACGTGATCGGCACGCTGGCCACCCGCGCCGACCGGGACGTCGACGTGGTCACCGGCGATCGGGACCTGTTCCAGCTGGTGGACGACGCCCGGGGCGTGCGCGTGCTCTACACCGCGCGGGGCGGGATCGGGGACCTCGACCTGGTCGACGAGGGCGCGGTGGCAGCCAAGTACGGCGTTCCTGGGAAGGCCTACGCCGACTTCGCGGTGCTGCGGGGTGACCCCAGCGACGGCCTGCCCGGGGTGAAGGGCGTCGGGGAGAAGACGGCGGCGGCGCTGATCACCGCGTTCGGAGACCTCGCGGGCATCCGGGCCGCAGCGGCCAGGACCACGGTCCCGAAGGCGCCGCTGACCGCGTCGGTGCTGAAGAAGCTGCACGAGGCGTCGGCGTACCTCGACGTGGCTCCTGCCGTGGTGGAGGTGGTCACGGACATCGACATGCCGGACGTGGGCGGCGAGCTGCCCGCCCGGCCCGCCGACCCCGACGCGCTCACCGCGCTGGCCGAGCAGCACGGGCTGCAGACGTCGGTCCGTCGGCTGGGAGCAGCCCTGGAGTGGCCGGGCTTCACCGCCTGACGGCGGGCCCGGGGCCCGCCGTCAGGGGTGCGTCAGCCCTCCTGCCAGGTGTACGCGCCCTCGTCGGAGGTGATCTCGATGGAGATCGCGACGTCCTCGTCGTCGGCGGTGGTGCCGGTGCACTGGTAGGTCTCCCCCACCGACACGTCCATGTCGTCGGGGCAGGTCAGGTCGACCGCGACGCTCTCCCGCTCCTCGAACTGGGTGGCGACGTCACGCTGCACGGCCTGCGGGTCGAGTCGGGTGCCACCGAGCACCAACGGCAGGATGATCGCCGCCGCGATGACGACGACGGCCAGCGCGATGAGCCCCACGATCAGGCCGGTCTTGCCCTTCTTCGCCGGCGCGCCCTGGTTGCCTGCCTGCCACGAGCCCTGCTGGCCGTACTGCTGCTGCCCCGGACCGGACTGCCCGTACTGACCGCCCGGTCCGTACGGGCTGCTCTGCCCGTACTGGCCCGGCGGCCCGTACTGGCCCGGCTGGCCGTACTGCCCGTACTGACCGGGCGTCCCACCCTGGGGCTGGCCGTAGGACGGCTGCCCGTACTGACCGGAGGACTGTCCGTACGAGGGCTGCTGGCCGTACTGGCCCTGTCCCTGCTGGCCCTGTCCCTGCCCGTACGACGGGTTCTGGCCGTACTGACCCGGCTGCCCGTAGGAGGGCGCTCCGAACGCACCCTGCCCGGGCGTCGAGCCGAACGACGGGGACGGCGGCTGCTGCGAGCCGGGCTGCTGACCCGACGCCGACTGCCCGGACCAGCCGGCGGACCCGGCGGCCGAGGACCCGGTGCGCTCCGGTGTGTCCGGGCCCGGGGTGGACCAGCCGGAGGAGGACTGCTCCCAGCCGGCCGCCGGGGCCTGCTGCCCGGGCTGGCGTAGCGGGATCATCCGGGTCGAGCCCGGCCCCTCGGGGACGTCGTCCTGGGACGGGTGGTGGGCCTGCGTGGCCTCGGGCTCGTCGGGTGCCGACGCGCTGGAGGGAATGGACGAGCCGGTCGACGACCCGGACCCGCCCGACCACCACGTCCCACCGGTCTGCCCGGGGGCGCCGTCCCGGTCCTGCTCGTCGCCACCCTGCGGCGGGTTGGTCATCGTCGCTCCCTCGGTACACGTGGCACGGCGGTCTGCCGCGACCCGGCCTCCCGGCCGGGCACGGCTCGGTCCACTGTCTACTACGCAGCGGTCCGCGGCACCGTGCGAACCGCCCGGTGCGGGCAGGCGGTCATCCGCTCACCGCCACCGCGACGACGCCCCGACGCACCCGGCCGACAGCGGCCCGGGCCACCCCGGCCACCGGCTCCTCGGCGACCTTGGCCAGCTGGTCGAGCAGGTCGACGAGCTGGCGGGCCCAGCGGACGAAGTCCCCGCCGGACAGCTCGGTGCCGGCCTGCTCGGCGCCGGAGAGCACCCGGTCGAGGGTCTGCCCGTCGGCCCAGCGGTGCGCCGCCCAGACGAAGCCCAGGTCGAGGTCCCGGGTGGGCGGGACCCCGTGGTCGGCCTCCACGGCACGCAGCTCGAGGTGCACCCGACGCATGGCGGCCACCGCGGTCGACACCGGGCCGGTCGGGATGGCCGGCTGGGCCGGGGACTCCCGTCGCGCCTCGAAGACCAGCGTGGACACGCAGGCGGCCAGCTGGGCGGGGTCCAGGCCGCGGAACGCACCGGCCCGCAGGCACTCGGCGGCGAGCAGGTCCGCCTCGGACCAGATGCGCGACAACCGACGGCCGGCGTCGGTGACCACCGGGGCCTCGACTGCCGGGTGCTGCCCGGGCTCGTCGGCGTCGGCCGCGGACGGCGCGTCGGGCACGAGGTAGCCCAGCTGCTCGAGCACGTCGCAGGTGCGGTCGAACTGCCGGGTCAGTGACCCGGTGCGCTCGGCCATCCGGGCCCGGAGCTCGGCAGCCTCCGCCACCGACCGCACCCACCGGTCGGCGCCGCGGACCCGCTCCTCCCGGTCGGGCAGGGCGTGCACCGGGTGCTGGCGCAGCGCACGCCGGAGGTCGGTGAGCACCGGGTCCTCCGAGGAGGCCGAGCGCCGGCGGACCGCGCGGGTGCCCAGGTCGTTCTCCGTGCGGGTGTCGCGCAGCGTGGCGGCGAGGCTCCTGCGTGCCTGCGGGCTGCGGTGGTCGAAGTCCCGGGGCACCCGCACGCGGGCCAGCGCCGTGACCGGGGTGGGGAAGTCGATGGGCCCCAGCCGGCCGGCCCAGGTCTCCTCGGTGAGCACCAACGGCCGGGGGTCGGCGAGCTCGGTGATGCCGGGGTCGAGCACCACCGCCAGGCCCTGCCGCCGTCCCGAGGGCACCCGGATGACGTCGCCGGGCCGGAGGGCGAGCAGCGCCTCGGTGGCGTCACGCCACTTGCGGGCCTGCGAGTCCCGGGACAGCTCCTTCTCCCGGGTGGAGATCTCCGCGCGCATCCGGGCGTAGCCCACGACGTCCCCCCGGTCGGTGGACACCTCGGCCTCCAACCGGACGGCGTCCTCCTCGTGCCGGGCCGCCGAGCGGGCCAACCCGACCACGGAGCGGTCGGCCTGGAACTGGGCGAAGGAGGCACCCAGCAGCTCCCGGGCGTGCTCCCGGCCGAAGGAGCCGACCAGGTTGACGGCCATGTTGTAGCTGGGGCGGAAGGACGAGCGCAGCGGGTAGGTGCGGGTGCTGGCCAGCCCGGCGACGGTGGCCGGGTCGACCCCGGGGGCCCAGACGACGGCGGCGTGCCCCTCGACGTCGATGCCCCGACGCCCGGCCCGCCCGGTGAGCTGCGTGTACTCCCCCGGCGTCACCTCGACGTGGGCCTCCCCGTTCCACTTGGTGAGCTTCTCCAGCACCACCGTGCGGGCCGGCATGTTGATGCCCAGCGCGAGGGTCTCGGTGGCGAAGACGGCTTTCACCAGGCCGCGGACGAAGCACTCCTCGACGGCCTCCTTGAACGCCGGCACCAGCCCGGCGTGGTGGGCGGCGAGCCCGGCGAGCAGGCCCTCCCGCCACTCCCAGAACCCGAGCACGTGCAGGTCGGCCTCGGGCAGCGACCCGGTGTGCCGGTCCACCACCTCGGCGACGGCGGCGCGTTCGGCCTCGTCGGTGAGCCGCAGCCCCGACCGCAGGCACTGCTCGACGGCGGCGTCGCAGCCCTTGCGGCTGAACACGAAGGTGATCGCCGGGAGCAGCCCGGAGGTGGCCAGCCGGGAGATCACCTCCGACCGGGACGGCGGGGTGTAGCGGGGCCGCTGGTCCCACCCGTCCCGCCCGCGTCGACCGCCGCCGTGCCAGGAGTCCAGCCGGCGTTCCTGCTCCTTGACGTAGCGCACCAGCTCGGGGTCGA